>JAHIOW010000046.1 GCA_018895075.1 Candidatus Omnitrophota bacterium
AAGCAGCCTTTCATATACATAACTGTCAAAGAAATCTTTTTGAGTTGACTGTTTTCTTAGCATTTTGCCTCCTCTTTTTGGCCTCTTTATTATCTATATTTTACCAAAAGAAAAAGCCATCTGCAAGTCTTTTATCGTCGATAAAAGACAACTTTATCGACGATAAAACCTATAAAATATTACCCTTAAGAAGCAACGTGGAGATTAATATTTCAGCAATCTCACTTTAATCTGTTTCTGATTTTTTATGGTCTTTTTCTATCTTTGATAATCGCTCTTTTACTAATTCGCTGACCAACTTACCATCAGCAACCGTGCCTATCTTGGCCATAACCTCCTTCATCAGCCGACCCATATCTTTAATGCTGGCTGCGCCTGTTGTAATAACAACCTCTTCAATTACCTTCTTAATCTCAGGCGTGCTGAGTTCTGCAGGTAAATAAGACTTCAGTATTTGGAGTTCTTTAATTTCTTTATCCGCTAAATCTTGACGGTTGCCCTTTGTAAACTGCTCGATAGAATCCTGGCGTTGTTTCACCTGTTTTTTTATTACTAAAATAACTTCAGTATCATCAAGCACCTTCTTCTTCTTATCAAAGGCAAGGTTAATCATCTCTGCGCGCAGGAAACTCATGGTAGAGCTCTTTAAAGTGTCTTTCTTCTTCATTGCTTCTTTATAGTCTTGTAAGATTTTTTCTTCTAACATCGTTATCCCCCTTAAATGAGCACATAACTTACGCAACGATAGTGAACGTAAGTTATAAGTGCGAATTTAATCCGCCTTCGGCGGATAAGTTCGGACAAACAACTTATGTCGCCTACGCTCCATAAGTTGTGTCCTCAGTTAAAATAAAACATACTTCCTGAACTCTCTCAGTCTCTGTTGTAAGTCTTTTCTTTCTAGACGAGAAGTCTTGTTCAGGCCAAAATCTTCCACATTAAAGGAAGCGGCTATGGTGCCATAGATAATTGCTTTTTTAATACTGGCCTCATTTATCTTGTTTACCTTAGTCAAGTAACCCATAAACGCACCGGCAAATGTATCCCCTGCGCCAGTGGGGTCAATTACTCTATCCGTAGGGTAGGCGGGGATAGAAAAGATAAATCTATCGCTAAAAAAGAGGACTCCATGCTCACCCTTTTTTATCAAAATCATCTCTGGCCCCAGCAGCCGCAAGTATTTAGCTGCCTTTAAGAGATTGCTTTCACCGGATAACGTCCTGGCCTCCTGATCATTAGCCACATAGATATCAACTTTTTTTAAAAGCCGCAGCAGAGACCTGCGTTTATGTTTTATCCAATAATTCATGCTGTCTAAGGCTACTAAATGCGGAGAGCGCATATGCGTTAAGAGGTGGTTTTGTATATCCGGGTCAAGGTTAGCCAGGAAGATGTGCTTTATATTTTTCTGTTCTTCGGATACCCGGGGCCTGAAAGTCAAAAGTACGCCCAATTCTGTACTCAGGGTAATAGCGGTGTTTAAATCACCCTTGTATTGCCCTCCCCACTTAAAAGTCGCACCCTCTGTTCTAATCAGCGAGGTCAAGACTATGCCTTTTTGATGCAGGAATTTTATATACCTGGAAGGAAAATCTTCGCCGACTACGGCTACGAGATTAACCTTAGTAAATAGCCGGCAGACAATGGCAAAATGCACTGCTGAACCGCCTAATATATGCCTCCTTAGGCCAAAAGGGGTCTTTACGGTATCCAGCGCTACAGTTCCTAATACAATAATACTCATCGCATAAAAAGAAACAGGATTATCCCCATAAAGATACAATAATATCCAAAATAATGTAATTTGGCTTTCTCTAATATGATTTTTAGGATTCTCAGAGAGATAATTCCCACCAGAAAAGCCACCATAAAAGCCAAGATTAGCTTTCCTGATTCCAGGCCCAAGGCAAAATCAATCTCTCTTGCCTCTAATATCGCCGCTCCTAATACCACAGGAATAGAAGCCAGAAAAGAAAGACGAAAACTACTCTCTCTATCCATCTTTCTAAAAAGGAGCGCGCAAAGGGTAATCCCAGAACGGGAAATACCAGGGATAATAGCAAAACCTTGACTAAGGCCTAAGAGGAACGCATCTTTTAAGGTTAAAGTATTCCTCCTGCCTTGCATAAATCTCCGGCTAAGGATAAGGATTATCCCGGTAATAACCAAGGTGCCGGCAATAAATTTGGGGAGATGGAATAATTTCTCAAAAAAATCTTTTCCCAAAATACCAATACCGCCGGTAATTACAGTGACCGTAAGGATAAGTACTAATAATCTAAGGTTACGCAGTAGCCCTACTATATCCTTAAAGAAAAAAACAATCAAGGCCAGGGTAGTCGCTAAATGCAATATTATAGATACGGCAATTTCATTTCCGGTTATGCCAAAGAGATTCTGCAAAATTACCAGGTGCCCTGAACTGCTCACTGGCAGGAATTCTGTTGTTCCCTGTATGATGCCTAATAATATATATTTTAACATGCTAACCTAGAAACCTCTTCTTTCAATCCTCTGACAATAGCCTCATAGTCATCCAAAATTTCTTCTTTTTTTGCTTTCAATAAATCTCCTCCGGAGCAAGGCCTGCCAAAGATAATCTTTAAGGGATGTAATCTTGGCAGGCGGCTGCCTCTGGGCCAAGACTGGTGCGACCCTTTAATATATGCCGGTACCACAGGGACATTTAACTCTTTCATTAAAATCCCTACTCCCTTTTTAAACTCTGCGATACTTTCATCTATAGAGCGGCGTCCTTCGGGAAATATACAAACGACCTTTTTATGGGAAAGTACATAAGATACTACCTGCAGGGTCGGGATTAGATGTGTGTCGGGGTCAATAGGTATAAGCCGGGCCCATCTTATCGCCCATCTTACCAAAGGGTGCTCAAAGATAACGTTATAACCCAAGAAATAAGTCTTTACCGCTACTTTTAAAGGGAGGCTGCAAAAAACTACAAATCCGTCCAGATAACTGGCGTGGTTGGGACAAATAATATAAGGAACGTCTTTAGGTAAGTTGTTTTTCTTTTTTACTCTCAACATCCAGAATACCCTAAAGATAAATAAAAATAAATTTTTAAATACCCCAATAACCAAATAATCTAAAATATTGACCTGGAGGCGCACCTTTTTAATTATATCTTCTTCGGGGAGTTCTTTTAAGATTTGCGTCCAGGTTTTGGGAACCTCTCCTGTAGCAGAGATTCTAGACTCCGGAGATGCCTTATTGAGCAGCTCTGATATCCTTAAAATTATCTCTTTTACAGTGGAGACAGTATAGAGTACTTCATCGGGAATCTTGATAGATAATAATGCCTCCAGGCCCAACCCCAATTCCACGCGGCTTAAAGAATCAATACCCAAATCTATTTCCAGATGACTATCCAGATATACAGGTTGTTTTATCTGGCTAGCCAGATAGCGCATTATCTTTTTGGGGATGTCCTGATTCAAAATCTCCATGTCCTGTGGCGAAGATACCGCCTCCTGGATATCTGATTTTCCAGCAGGCCCGGCCTCTATATATTTTTCTTTCACCTTGTATCTCTGTATTTTTCTTAAGGCAGTGCGGGGCAGTTCTTCTTTAGCCAGGGCAAAACCCATAATATGTTTATAGTTGGGCAGATTCTTACCTAAATTCTCCAATTCCCAGCGTATCTTTGCCCGTATATTGGCCTCGCCTCTACTGCGAAAATAATCTAACTCTGGTACTATCACCGCATAAAGCGATTCCACGACATGCCCGAATCTCTCTTCCTGCCTCCCTAGGACACAAATTTCTTTTATATAAGGGCTCTGGTTATAATAGGCCTCCATTTCTTCAGGATATATATTCTTACCGGAACTAAGGACAATAACTTCTTTTCCCCTGCCGCTGATAAAAAGATAACCGTCTTTATCAATATAGCCCAGATCGCCAGAATAAAACCAGTCTTCTTTTATAACTGAAGAGGTAAGCTCGGGCTGTTTAAAGTATCCCTGCATTACATTGGGTCCTTTAATCAAAATCTCACCCGTCCCCGACTTATCCGGATTAAGTATCTTGATCTGGACATCCGGGAGGGGTTTTCCGACGGAGCCAAATTTTACCTTCTCTGGCGGGCTAAAAGTCACCACCGGAGAGGTCTCGGTGAGGCCATAGCCTTCAAGAATATTAAAACCCCAGCTTTTTAAATCCCGGCCAATCTCGGATTCCAGCCTTGCTCCCCCGCTTGCCAATAACCTTAATTTCCTGCCAAAGTCATGCCTTATCTTTGCACGAATAAGCGGTAAGAAAACAAACCTAAAAATAGGGGGTATCTTTTTTATCCTTTCAGATATGGCGTTGTGCAGAAAAGAAAAAAGTTGGGGTATACCTACCAAGATGCTCACTCCTGCCTCTTTGATAATTGTTACCAGGTTCTTTACGTTAAAACCCAAAGGGCAAAATGTAACCGTTGCTCCGGAAAGCAGGGGAACCACCAAGGTAACCATAAAGGGATAGGTATGATGTAAGGGCAGAAAAGAGATAAAGTTATCAGAGGCAAAACAGAGATTAATCTTGGAGATACTTATAAAATTAGAACATATATTTTTATGGGTCAACAATACCCCTTTGGGCTGACCCGTAGTCCCTGAGGTATAAATTAAAGAGGCAACATCCTCTGATGCCAGCGAAGGTAAGGATTCCTCTTGGGGGGCAGTCTTCTGTATCTGGCAAAAATCAATACAGTTTGTTGCCGGACTTTTAGATTCTTTCAGGTCAACCACAACTATCTTAGTTAAAAACCTGCCTATATCCGTATTAATCTTTTTAATAAATAACTCGTCAGAACAAAATAAGACCCTTGCCTTACTATCTAAGATGAGATTCTTGATTTCCTCAGTGTTTAATTGCTGGTCTAAAGGGACACAGGTGAGCCCTGCGTACATTATCCCCAGATAAATCTCTACCCACTCTGGGCGGTTCTCCAGGAAAAGGCCGACGCAATCTCCTTTATGCAGCCCTTCTTTGAGCAAAAAGTTAGCAATCCTTAAGGCCTGAACCTCTAAATCTCGATAGGTAAGCCCCACCCAAAGATTGCCCTTTTTAAACTGTAGGGCTGTTTTTTGAGGAAACTTAGCCACCGCCTCCTTAAATAATCTAGGAATAGTTAGATTTTCCTGGTTCATTTGTTTTTATTTTGTTTTGGTATCCGTAAAAGAAAGATAAAACCCAAGAGCATAAATATAATTAAGCTTAAGAGTGCGATACGGTAACCCCATGGACCTAAAGGGTGGAGAAACAATAAAATCAAACCCCAAAAAAGAGAACCTACTGCTCCAGAAAGGTATCCAAATAGATTAAATAAACCAAACACCTCCCCAATCTTCTCTTCCGGAGCCAGACTTACAGCCAAGGCCCGTGAAACTACCCAGGTTGAACCTAAGGCCACTCCCACCATAGCCCCGATAAACCAATAGAGGCGGATATCTCTGGCAAGTGCACCTAATAAAAAACAAATTATCCAGAGGCAAAACACGATACTTAAGAAACGCTTATGCCCCAGATAATCGCTGATAAAACCGGAAAGTAGACTACCTACTATGGCAAAAAAAGTGGAGAAGGCAAGAAGATTGATTATCTGGACCTCATTTAATCCAAATACCTGTGTGGCATATACGGACATAAAGAGGATTACGACATTGACGCTGCATAAAGCAAAAAAGGAGGCCTTTAAGAAATTTGAGAGCCCAGGGTATTTATAAGTATCAAAGGCAATATGCCTTAATGTCTTTAAAATTTCGATAATCTTTCCCTTATTGAAAAAAGAGGTTAACTTTATTTTTACTTTGGGGGAAGGTTTATCTTTTATGAAAATCATACAGGGCAGAGAAAAAATTAAAAACAAAATACCGGTAGGCAAAAAGGCGGCCTGGTAACCACTCTTTAAAACGATAGGCTTAATAAGATATAGCGCTAAGATAGCCCCGCTATAGCCAAACATTTTTCCTAAACCGGAAATCAGGCCTATTTTATTTTTAGGCGCTATATTGAGCATCAGGGCATTATAAAAAACTATTGCTGCCTGGCAGCCGAAATTAGCAATAGCAAAAAATATTAATCCTAACAATATGCTTTTAGGTATACCCAAAAGCATAGTAAAGACAATAGAAAGCAATGTAAGATAGACCAGAAACGGCCTGCGCCTTTGAGTTTCATCAGAGACCGCGCCCAACAGAGGCGCAGATAAGGCTACAAAGAGAGTAGAGATACCAAAAGATACACTGTAGAAGATTTCCGGCATATTCTTTTCTAAGGTCAGCCAGCGTACAAAATACAGGGATACCACGTTCAAGGCAAAGAATTGATTAGCCAAATCATACAGTGCCCAAGATAAGATCAAAGACCTACTTTTTAAAACTGGCAGCGCTAATCTCATATCTAATGCTTTTCCAAAAAGTTTTTCATTCCAGTTGACAACTCGCTGATAACCGAAACCGTCTTCTTTACCGCCGGATGAGTGAATTCTAATGCTTTGGCATGCAGGCATAACCGATTCGCTCTCAGTTGATAATCGCGGCGAAAGGCAAACTTTTTTTCACCTACAACGGGATGGCCTATGGTATTGAAATGTATCCTGATCTGATTCTTCCTGCCGGTTAAAGGCATAACCTCTAAGACGCTAAAATCCTTTCTTGTTTCAATAATCCTGTATTCAGTAAGGGCGCTTTGACCCTGGATAGGATAACTGATCTGGCCTTTATCCTGAGATAATCTTCCCTGTACAAAGGCAACATATATTTTTTTTATTTTCTTACCCTTAAAAAGCTCCATCATTCTTTTCTGTATGGATTTTCCTTTGGCATAAACGATTAAACCCGAGGTGTCCTTATCTAAACGGTGGCAGGGATGCAGACGATAGGATACGCCCCCATTCTTTACCCCCCTATTTAAAATATCAGTCAGCGTAGGCTGTTTATTCCCAGGGGCGGGTATGGTAAGCAGGCCCGGGGGTTTGTCTACAATTAAAAGACAATCATCTTCATATAGAACAGGAATATTATTTATTTTATATTTAAAGCAGCCGTCCATTCAAACAATCTCAAGCATCCTGTCTATCGCCTTCTTGGCACGGATGCGAATTTTATCAGGAACCCTCACTTCTTCTTTAAGCTCCTCCAATGCCCAAAGGACCTTTTCTTCTGTAGTGCGCTTCATATTCGGGCATACCGCAGCGAAAGAAGCAGGATAGAATTCCTTGTTAGGATTATCTTTTTTTAGACGGTAAATCAGGCCTACCTCTGTACCTACAATTATTTCTTTCGCCTCTGTCTCCTTGGCAAACTTACACATCTTGCTTGTAGACAGTGCCGCATCAGCTAAGGCTATAACTTGAGGCAGGCATTCAGGATGAACTATAACCTTTGCCTTGGGGTGGAATTTTTTCTCTCTTTTTATGTCTTCAGGCAATATCTTTATATGGGTGGGACAGAAACCATTCCATTTTATGAGTTTCTTTCCGGTTTGCTTCTCTACAAAATCAGCCAGATATTTATCCGGCACAAAAATAATCTCCTTCTTTCCGCTAAAGGCGGATCCCTGCCCGTCCGGCAGGCGGGCGCCTACGGCGGAGTCTTTTATTATCGCATTTACTACAGCCACGGCATTGGTAGAGGTACAACAGACATCTAATCCTGCCTTAACCTCTGCAGAGGTATTTACATAACCCACTGCTACGGCCTTAGGATAACGTTCTTTCAATTTGCTTAAGTCCTTAGCGGTAATCATGCTTGCCATAGGACAGCCGGCATTTATATCCGGCATAATCACCTTTTTTTGCGGACAAAGTATAGAAGCGGTCTCAGCCATAAAATGCACGCCGCAAAAAACAATTACTTTGGCATCGGTCTTAGCAGCAATACGGCTTAACTCTAAGGAATCACCTCTATAATCCGCTAAATCCTGGACTTCGGGAAGTTGATAGTTATGCACCAGGATTATGGCGTTGCGTTTTTTCTTTAATTCCTGAATTTTTTCGGTTAATTCTCTAAATTTCATCTTAATCTAAAACCTTATCAATAATCCCTCCGCCGATAACTATATTTTTATCGTAAAACACTGCGGATTGCCCCGGAGTTATGGCAAATTGCGATTTAGAAAATTCAATTTTTATCTTATTTTTGTAAATTCTAAGTTTTGCGGATGCTTCTTGGTGATTATACCGTATACGTACACCTAAAGCAATCTTATTTTTTTCCGGTTTTGCAATAAAATGGGGTGTTTTAACTAAAAACTCTTTTTTAAAGACATCTTCTTTCTTACCAACGAATATCCTATTGGTTTTGACTTCTATCTTAGTTACATATAAAGGATAACCTTTGGCTATACCCAGGCCTTGGCGTTGGCCGATAGTATAAAAAGGTATGCCTTTGTGTTGACCTAATATATTACCCTCCTTATCTATAATTAATCCTGGTTTTATATCCGTGGCAATCCGCGTTTTTAAGAATCCGCGGTAATCCGTGTTCGGCAAAAAGCAGATTTCCTGGCTGGCTAACTTCTGCGCTGTCGGCAAGTCAAAATCCCTGGCTAATCTGCGCACTTCGTCTTTGGTATAATCGCCCAGGGGAAAAAGTATATGCCTAAGCTGACCTTGTCTTAACCGATACAAAAAATAGGACTGGTCTTTCTTTATGTCCCTAGCTTTTTGGAGTAAATAGTTTTGAGTTTTCCTAATGCGGGCATAATGTCCGGTAGCCAGATATTTTGCCCCCAGAGAAAGGGCCTTTTTTAATAGGGCATCGAATTTTATATATTGATTGCATCTTATACAGGGGTTAGGAGTCCGGCCTTTCAGATACTCCAGGCAGAAGTCTTCAATCACTTTTTTAAAAAGGACTTTTTGTAAATTCAGGACATAATGCCTTATGCCTAATTTATGCGCCACGCTGCGTGCATCTTCTATGCCTTGGATCCCGCAACAGGTTGGCCTCCTGCCTGAGGAATCCGGCAGATTAAAACACATAGTAATCCCGATGACCTCCCAGTCCTGTTTCTTTAACAGGGCAGCTGCCACCGAAGAATCCACTCCTCCGCTCATCGCTACTACTACACGTTCTTTTTTCATATCAGTATAATATTATACCAGCAATTCCCCCTAAATAAAATAGGGACACCATTTTAGCTAATCGCAAGTGCCCCCCTGCCTGCCCTATCTGTTTACCCCGGTGACACCCTTAACTTTAGCTGGAAGGGCATCCTACTTATTTTACCATTCAAATCTCACGCCGGCCTCAAGCCATCTTCCTGGCTGAGGAATCCCTTCTATCTCCTGGTATTCGACATTAAGGATATTGGTGCCCTTTAAGAAAATCTTTGAATTTTTATTTAGATTATAGCTAAGATGGATACCTAAAAGAACCCAGCCATCGCGGATAGGTTTTTTCTTGTAGGTTAATCCCATAGTCTGTACCCCAAAGGGCGAATTAAAACTGAATACAGTATTAGCAAGGTGCCTAATATAATTTGGCCCGTATTTATAAAGATAGCTCTGATCATTGATGCGTTTATTAATATAGGCATAATTAGAATCCAAGATAAGATTTTCCGCCAATTCTAATCTTAAGAGGCCTTCTATACCAAATACATCGGCCTCGGTTATATTCTCTGCCTGCCACTTTGCCTGTGAAGAAGTGCGCTTTATCCAGTCGATAATATCCTCCTCCTGCCTTAAGAAAAATGTTATCCCTGTTGAGAATTTCTCTTTCTCGTAATCTAAACCTGATTCATAATTTAATGACTTCTCACAAGATAACCCGGCATCTCCAACACTAGTGGAGTCACTATAATAAAGTTCATGAAAAGCCGGGATACGTATACTTCTGGATATACCACTATGTAATGAATATTCGTCAGAAACCTTATATCTTAAGTTTAATGAACCGGCATAAGCCTGGTTGAAGTCATTGTAGTCATCAATCCGAGCAGATAGACCTAAAGATAGTTTAGAAGTTAAATCTTTGCTGTCATCCATAAATATACTCTTATGGTTACGATTGTGTTTACCTAAAACTGTGGAGCTAACTCGTTCTTGGCCATATTCTAAACCTAAGCCAATTCTGCCTAAACCCTCAGTGTTCTTTTGGAAATAAATATTCGGGGTATATACATCGCTACGGTGATGATTAAGAGATGTGCTTCGTACAAATGTTTTATCCAACATAAATTTATCGTAATGCCGGCGCCATGAAAAATTTGGTTTTATAATGAACCCTTGCCTTTCTAAATTAAGGCCGGCGTTCAAAGTATAGGCCTTAATCCATTCTTTGGAAGGATAGCCCAAACCCGGCGTATAGAAATCATAGGCGCCGAATTCTTTTTCCATGTAACCTAGGCCAAAATTAAATTCTCCGTCGGGAATATCCAGAGAAGATTGAAAGGTAGTAGCAAGTCTCTTAAAATCTGTATCGTAATAAAAACCGTTGGATTCTTGTCTCTCCAGAGAAAACCTCATTCCTAAATTATCTATCTTTTCTGTGATACTGAAAATACCAGACTTTGTTTGATATGAGCCAAAACTAGATTCTAAGACCCTCTGTTTCTCAATGGGTTTCTTAAGTATTATATTTATTGCGCCCCCTATTGCATCCGGACCGAATACGGAAGAACCTACGCCGGGAATTACTTCTATTCTCTGAATATCCTCTCGCGTTATAGGTAAATCACAATTATAATGCCCCAGCTTAGGGTCATTGACGCGCTGGCCATCAATCAAGACTAAAACGCCCTGGTAGGTCGAGCCACGCAAAGAAAAATCCGTCTGGATGTCAGTCTTGAGGGAACGACTCTGTAAATCTATAGGCAAGATACTTAATGCCTCTATGGGTGAGCTAAAAGGAAGATTTTCTAATTTATCCGATTCTACGGTATGGGGGACTAAAAGGTGAACTTTGCTTTTAGTAATAATGATAGGCTCTAAATCAAAAGATAGATCTTCTTCACCAAAGGCAAGGGTAATATTACTAAAGATTATAATTAAAAAAAATAATCCGTACCTATTTATCTTAAGCATAGAATTATTATAAATAGGTGCGGATAATTGTCAACCAAAAATATATTTTTAGTTTACATTATCTACAATGCGCTACATCGCCGGCCATTATCTTCTCAACTAGGCCCGAATCATTTCTGATTAACAGACCCCCATCTACATCTATATCTATAGCCTGGCCCTGGAGGTGCCTCTTCTGGCAGACTACGCTTACTCTTTTAGCCAAAGTAATACTATAATTGCGCCATTTTTCAACAATAGGCTCACTTCCTTTATTTTCAAAGACTAAATAATTGTTTTCTATTTTACGCAAGACCTCCTGAAGCAAACTGATGCGATTTATATCCTCTTTTTTTTGCTCTTTTAATGAAGTAACAGATTGCGCCTGTGTCTTTTTATCGTTATTCACATTCAGGCCTATTCCGATAATAACAAAGCGGGTGATGTCCATCTCGGCATTCAACTCCGTTAATATACCGCCTAATTTTTTATTATTTATCAAGATATCATTTGGCCATTTTATCTGGGCATCTAAACCGGCGCTTTCTTTTATCGCCTCACAGATACTTACAGCAGAAAGCAGGGTAAGTAAAGGCGTGGCATTAGGTAATATCTTGGGTCTTAAAATCAAAGACATATATATACCTTTATATTTAGGCGAAAACCACACTCTTGCCATTCTTCCTCTACCCTTGCTCTGGGTCTCAGCCAAGACCAGAGTTCCTTCCGGCGAACCCTTCATGCCCAAACCCAGGGCAATATCCATAGTCGAGGAAGCCGTATCAAAATAGTAAATCTTCTTTCCTATGAACCTGGTATTGAGATGCCACTTTATTTCGTAAGGATAGAGCCTGTCCGGAGAAGAGATAAGTTTATAACCTAAATGGGGCACAGCCACGATGTCATAACCTGAATTCCTTAACTCCTGGATGTGCTTCCATAATGCCTGCCGGCTTATCCCCAGGCGATGGCTTATCTGGTCTCCTGATAAATAACCCTGTTTTCCCTTTAAGAAATCAAGGATTTTCTCTTGCATAATTATTTTTTTTCGTAGAGGGGGGACATTGCGCGTAGCTTCTCAACAACTACGGGCAAATGCTCTAATAGATAGTCTATATCCTGTTCTTCTATCCATCTGCCTAAAGTCAAGCGCAAGGAACCGTGTGCGATTTCAGGCGATAAGCCAATGGCTAATAAGACATGGGATGGCTCTAAAGAACTGGATGTGCAGGCAGAACCAGTAGAGGCAGCAATACCTAACATATCTAGATTAAGAAGGATGGATTCCCCTTCAATATATTTTATAGAAAAATTAACGTTGTTGGGGAGCCTCTTTGTAGGGTGGCCGTTAAGATAGACTTCGGAGATTTTATCCTGAATACCTTTAATAATCCTATCGCGTAGAAGAACTTGAAATTTCGTTTCATCTGTCATCTTACTCTGGCATATTTCTATGGCCTTAGCTAACCCCACAATGCCCGGTGTATTATGGGTTGAAGCGCGCCTGCCTCTTTCCTGGTCGCCACCATGCAGAAACCTTTCTATGCGTGTTCCTTTTCTTATATACAAAGCGCCTATGCCCTTTGGCCCATAGAACTTATGTGCCGATAAAGAAAGTAAATCTACACCTAATTCATTAACATTTACCGGGATATGGCCCACTGTCTGAACTGCATCGCTATGAAAATATATATCTGATTCACGAGCAATCTTGCCAATCTCTTCGATAGGCTGTATTGTACCAATCTCGTTGTTGGCATGCATCACCGAAATAAGAATTGTCTTGTCTGTAATTGCCTGCTTAATATCAATAAGATCTACTAAACCATATTTATCCACGCCGACAAATGTAACTTTAAAACCCCTCTTCTCTAAGAATTTAGCCGGCTCGGCTACAGCATGATGTTCGATGGCAGTGGTAATAATATGGTTGCCTTTATTTTGCAGGGCAAAGGCAACGCCTTCAATAGCAAAATTATTGGATTCTGTCCCGCCGGAAGTAAAAATAATCTCTTCTGGTTTTGCCCCTAAAAAAGTAGCCAAAGTCTGGCGGCTATCCTCAATCGCTTTCTTTGCCTCTTGGCCTTCTGCATGTATACTGGAAGGATTACCAAACTTATCAAAAAAATATGGCTCTATCGCCTTTATAACCTCTGGGTCGCAAGGCGTAGTGGCAGCGTAATCTAAATATACCCTTTTCATCTCTTTACCTCTTTTAGAACTTCATTCATACTTCCTGTGCGGTACCCTTGTAAATCTACAGTAATATACTTATAACCTATCCGTTTTAATCTGGCTACTATCGAATCGCGTTTATTCAGGAGAAGCGGAATATCATTTTTAGATACCTCAATACGGCACAATCCATTATAATGCCTTAGTCTTACCTGTTTGAAGCCCTGCTTCCTTAAAAACGACTCCCCCCGGTTAATGCGCTTTAATATTTTAAGAGAAATCTTCTTACCATAGGCAAATCTAGAAGCCAGGCAAGCCAGCGATGGCTTATCCCAGGTAGACAGCCCTAACTTCTTGCTTAATCTCCTAATATCATATTTAGTAAAGCCGGCTTCTTGAAGCGGCGAACGGATATTTAATTCGTCTCTGGCTTTATTTCCGGGCCGAAAATCTTTCTTATCAGATACGTTGGTTGCATCTATCACAAAATTTAATTTATTTTTCCTGGCGATATATTTTAAACGGCTGAACAGCTCTTTCTTACAAAAATAACACCGACTAACTGTATTAGAGGTAAACTTCCTATCTTTCAATTCATGGGTCTTGATAATCTTATGCCTGATGCCTAATTCCTTTGCCGTCCTTTTAGAAAAGGCTAATTCCTCCTTTGGGTAGGTGGGCGAATCTGCGGTAACAGCTAAAACACCATCTTCCAAGACATCACCAGCAACCTTTAAGAGAAATGTGCTGTCTACTCCCCCGGAATAGGCAACCAGCACCGAGCCCATCTTTTTTAATATGTCTTTTAAATTTTTAAATTTATTTTCCATTTAGAAATGAACTTCCATGGCGCGGGTAGGACAAACTTTTACACAAAGTTCACAGGCAATACATTTGTTTTCGTAGAAATGGACCTTGCGGGTAAGGGGTTCAACTACTAAGGCTGCGGTAGGGCATATCGGAACGCACACACCACAGTCAGTACATTTGGTCTCGTTGCGGATTACATCCTGGCTTAAAGGTTGAATTTTTACGCCGCAAGAGTGTAAATATTCAATGCCTCTCTTAAAATTTTTATCTTCGCCGGTCAACTCTAAAACCATAAGCCCCTCTTCCTGCGGCGTAACATAGGCCTTGAGGATATTAAATTGCAGGTCATATTCCTTGACTAATTTACAGACGATAGGCTGATCCACCAAACGATGAGGAAAATGTAACACAATTCTTTTAGAAGTCATATCTAACCCTCTAACGTTACAGGAAGTCTGCTTATATAGCAACTACCTCTTTTACCTCAGGTACCTCTTCCTTTAATATCTTCTCAATTCCATTTTTTAAGGTCATCTGGCTCATCGGACAACAACCACAGGTACCGGTAAGTTTTACTTTTACTATACCATCGTCGGTAACTTCCACCAAATCCACATTGCCCCCGTCTGCAGCAAGCATGGGTCTAATCTTTTCTAATGCCTTTTCAACCTTCTCTTTCATCAAACACTCCTTTTTTAAAAATACTGCTTATTCATCCCTTTGCCTATTTCCTAAAATAACGTTTTTAATTATAGCACTACTATTGCTAATTTTCCACAGTTTCTTTAGATTATAAAAAATATTAGATATTTTATCAGTTTTACTCCTCTCCTTTTAATTATAAAATTGATTTCTCGCGCGGAATAATTCTTCCATCCTGAATGATAATCATCCGCTTTGCCAGGGAGCCGAGCTTAGAATTATGCGTCGCTACCACTATAGTAAGTCCGTCTTGTTCATTTAGCTGCTTGAAAATATCAAATATCTCCTGGGAGTTTTTTGTATCCAGATTGCCGGTTGGCTCATCAGCAAGAAGTAACTTTGGCGAAATTACCAATGCCCTGGCAATAGAAACTCTTTGTTTTTCACCTCCTGATAGCTGAGAGGGCAAATGATTAACTCTATGCCCCAGGCCTACCCTTTTAAGAACCTCAACTGCTTTCCTCTGCTCTTGCGGCAGGCGCGCAAAATGTAAAGGCAGGAGAACGTTTTCTAATGCAGTGAGGCTGGGAATGAGCAGAAAATCTTGAAACACAAAGCTAATGAATCTGCGACGAATTGTTACAAGCGTACTTTCCTTAGCACGTGAAACGTCTTTTCCTAGAATAAATAGTTTGCCTTCGGAAATGGTCGTCAGACATCCAATGCTGTCTAAAAGCGTGGTTTTCCCTGAACCCGAAGGCCCCATAATCGCAATGAAATCTCCGTCATAAATATCTAAATCTATCTCCCTCACTGCTAGAATCTTCTCTGCAGGCAATTTGTAGGTTTTAGTTAATTTTTCTGCCTTGATAATACACTCTTTCATATCTATTCTCCTGAGCGAATTGCTTCCACTGGCTTCATTAGCGATGCCCGTAATGCCGGATATGTACCGGCAATCAAGCCCATAACCACGGTTGCCAAAAACGATAACGCTAATAATGCCGGTTTAATCAGCACGAGTTTTCCAGTAGGCGCATACGGCAAGGTCTGTCTGATAATATACTCAACCGCGCTACTCCCAAACATAGCTACGGCCACACCAAAGATACCTCCAAATATACAGATGAGTATCGTCTCCATCCAGATAATCTTGAAAATATCTGCTGCCGAAGCACCCAGCGCCTTCATTACTCCGATTTCGCGCGTGCGTTCAAATACAGACATAAGAATCGTATTAGTTACGCTTATGATTGCAATAAAGATAGCGATTAGAGCAATGGAATTAGCCATGGCGCGCGCTGAGCCCACAAGGTTTAAAATCGTTCCGCGTACCTGGGCAAGGCTGATCACCTGTATTCCCGGCACATTATAGAGATCTTCTTCAAACTGAGCCATATCCTGGATGTTTTTAAGCTTTATCCCGATGCCAGTCAGTTTCCCGGGTAGTTCAAAGATATTTTGAGCCGTAGAAAGAGGAATAAAGATTATTCCGTCATCCTGAGTCCCAGTCCTCTGGAATATTCCCTTGACGGTTAATACCTTATTAATACCTGGCACGAAAATCTGGTCACCCACTAAACGCTGTTCAACCTCTGCAGCCTCATAGCCCATTATCGCCTCATCGCTATCCGGACCAGAAAACCAACCTCCAGATTTAAACTCCGACCAAGGTTTTAAATAAAGATATGTCTTTTCTATCCCCATGTAAAGGGCAAACGCACCCCTGCCACCTTGACCCTCCTGGTTATAGACACTTGCGACTAATTGTGGTGCAATCTTGTCAATACGCGAATCATTAAGAATACGTTTATAAACATCATCCTCCATGTAACGCAAGCCTCCTCCGCCTTTTAGCATCAGGGTCGCGGCTTCATAAGGACAGCCCTTAGCAGTTACTAAAATGTGGTAACCAAGCTTATCGATGTCATTATTTAAACTGCGCTGATACCCTGCATCAAAGCCAAATAGGCTGACCAGCACAGCTACGGCTACGCCTACGCCTACGATAGTTAAAACAGTACGGATTTTCTTGCGCTTTAGATTTTTATAAGCAACAGATAGGGCTTTCATTTTAACTTGACTCCTTCTCCTATTATCGAGAGCTGAGTATATTCTTTTTTAACCTTACCCTGAGCCGCTACTTTACGGTTGACTACCTGGGGAATTGCAAAATTCGAAGGATGCAAATTAACGTAAATTACTCCGGTATCATCCTTAAGCATAAACCAACCGCCTGCAGGGCATTCCTGGATAATTGTGCCTTCAACGAGCACTGTTTTTCCCACAAACTCATCTGGAGACTTCAGGATATCTGAAATAGGTGTTGTCTCTGTCGCGGTAATCGGCTGACCAAAATCCTTTCCCTTTGGCTCACAGCCTGCGGCAAACAAAACAGATAGAAAAAATACCGCTATAACCGCAGAAATAAACATTGTTTTCATAGCTGGTGCCTCCTCATTGCGCTTTCTCTGGTAAAAGCTTGTTGAAAAGTATCAGATTCTTCTTCAGGCCACGTAACGTCGCCGCAAAATCCTGCGAGCTGTTTATGCTGGGGTCGGCAATGTTTAAGTTACCCGTCAGGAAATCCTGCAGAGATAAGCCGGTAAATTTATCAGTGAATTCTTTATCCATAAACTTCCCGGCCTCAGGAGAAGACATCTTCTGATAGTAGAATGCCTTGATTCCTCCTTTAAGCTCAGTAGCCAAGATTAGCTGCATCCCGCCGTATCTGCCTTTCTGATTAACGCCATGCATATAACCGATAATTTCTTTGCCTTTAAGAACTGTGTAAAACGAGTAAGGAACATCTATGCTTTCATAGATCGGCTCAAGGGTATCGCCAAGTTGATTCTCAATTTCATTCCTTAACGCCTCTCCTCCCTTTTCCTTAATTGTGATAAACACAGTCCTATAGCCGGTGGATTCAGGAAAAAGTCTTTTTACATCTCGATCAGGGTCGTTCAGGGTGCATCCCACTGCTGCGAATGAACTCATATGAGGAAGACCTATAATTAAAACTAAAATAATGACTGTTAAAATTCTTCTCATTAATTTATTTCCTTATAATCCATAGTAATAGAATTGAACCAGGAGCTTATCATCCTCTTTTCCGGAAGCCAGGTTAAAATCGTGGATATAATTTGTCCGGAAAGTAATATTAGAAGAGAACTTATAAGAAACACCCAAAGTCAACGTAGAATCATCAGTACTGCCTTCATCTAAATCATTGAACCAGGAGCGAAATTGGGCTTCTAATTGCAAATTCTGATAATTAGGTAACGTATAATCCGTCTCAAATAAGTAACCTAAGACTTTCTCGTTATCATCCTTACCATAAGCGATTTCTCCTTTAAAGAGATACGGACCAAAAAGATACTGGCCATCTAGTCCTATTCTCTTCTTTAATACAGCCTTGCCAGATAAAAGCTCATTCCTGGGAAATGTATTCATGCCCTCTGTCTTAAGCACTTCACCATAGAGCAGAGAGGACCCGTATTGAAAGGTTTTATAAGTAGGGGCACCTATCCGGGAGGATAAAAGGTAACTTCCGTCTTTCCTGTGCATGCTCATGCCCGAGCCCAGTTGCGCGGCAATCTTATAATCAAATTCAGGCATAGAACCTTTTAAGGCTAATCCCCAATCCTTTTTAAAACCGACATTCTTCTCCGCTAAAGTCTGTAGAAGCGTTGCGTGGGTATCCAGAAGCGGCTCAAGACCAAAGGCAGGATCAAAATGTCCAAACTTAAGATTATATCCGTAATCTAATTTATATTCTGCCCAAGCATTATGTATCTCAATGCCCCAGGCATCGTCTGAGCTCTCTAGGCTATCGTAGGCAACTCTTATTTGCAAATCAGATGTTAAATAGTCGCCATATTCATTTGAGGACTTTCTATAATATTCAAATCCTACTGAATTCTTTAGACCCTCACTCTTGCCGACCCATTCTTCTTTATCTGAATATCCTCCGATAATATTCAGCTCTTTGTAAAAGAAGCTCTGTCCCGCTAGGGATGCTTTAATTAGAATGAGATTGATTACTAAAAAGGTAATTGTTAGCCTGGCTACCTTCTGCAATGTCTAATCCCTTCTGCGTTACTTGATCGGCCTTTCATTCAGCGGCTTGAAGGCATAACCTGTCTCCGCACCGGGCAGATATGCCACTGGTTCAGCAATGAGGAAATCGCCTTTTTTAATCCATTCCTTTAGGGTATCGGCAATCTCCACTGCCTTGGAATAACTGGAAAGGTTGCCTGTAGGAACTTTCTTACCTTGAACAGTAATCTCTCCGCTATTAAGGTTAGCGTAGTTTACTTCACCGAGAGTCTCTTTTTTGCCTTGAGGATAAGCCTCGCTATAATCAACTATCTGGGTCCAGATCTCTTCATCCTTCACCGCAGTATATTGACATATTTCTTCATTAAGGATGGGGATGGGGATACCAATGCCTACGGTAAGCGTTACCCCGTAACCCTGCATAGTTGTCCCGCGCAGCCACTCCGCACTCATCTGTTTCAAATCTCCTAAAACTGCCAATGTGCCAGCAGGGGCCTGAGGAATTCCATTATCCTTGCGTTTGACTGTCGGGTTATGCTGAGTACCCTGCCAGACCACGTAACCAATTCCTCCCCCTAAGAATATCCGGGTACCAATACCGATTGTTTTATAGTGGGGGTCATTCAGAAGCGGTGAAAGCTGGCCAGCGCTGCAATAATTGGCATTGCCTAATTTAGGCTTTAGTGTGCCCATATAGGTATAGATATTCTTATCAGATAGGTTCACTGCCACATTGTAGTTCTGATAAACATTGCGCGGATTAAAGAGCACTGCCTCGTTTAGGTCTTTGATGTTTATCAATGTCTCTAATTTCTTTCTGGGATAACAGTCAGTGCCATAGGCAGTAGCAACTAACTGCAGGTCACGGCCGGCTACCAGGTCTTCAATCACATGGCCACCGCCGTATTTAAATTCCCCGGGGAAGATCTTGTTGCGCGGGTCATCATCAGGTATGGCGGTTGACCCGACGTAGACATCTACGGCAGCAAAGCCGGCGTAGACCGGAACTTCATTCAAATAGGCCCTGCCTCCGCCGAGTTTTATCTTTGGCTTACTATGTCCGATATTAAAATACACTCCCGATGAACACATCGGTCCAAAGGTTGCGGTTGTCACCACATCAACATCCTGAGCAGCTTTTTTAAGGCCTCTCTTGCCGACGATATCGATAATCTCCTCGGCAGTGACTACCACTACATTACCCTTCTTGATCTTTTCGTTGATTTCTTTAATTGTCTTTGCCATCCTTAGCTCCTTTTTTCGAAAAATTAAGATTTAATTTTCTTTAAACAATTCTGTAGAAAGATACCTTTCTCCTGTATCCGGTAAGATTACAACAATGAGCTTATCCTTATTTTCCTTTCTTTCTCCCACCTGGATAGCCGCCCAGACTGCGGCACCGGAAGAAATGCCCGCCAGAATACCTTCCTCTCTTGTCAGTCTTCTCGCTGTCTGAATAGCATCTTCATTAGAAACCTGGATTATCTCATCAATAATCTTAACATCTAACACATCAGGCACAAAACCCGCGCCAATACCTTGAATCTTATGCGAACCAGGCTTTCCGCCGGAAAGCACGGGCGAATCTTTGGGTTCCGCGGCAATTGTTTTAAAGCCCGGCTTCCTTTTTTTGATTACTTCGGCTACGCCGGTAATTGTACCGCCTGTACCTATGCCGCTAACTAAGATATCCACTTTCCCATCGGTGTCATTCCAAATCTCCTCAGCGGTGGTTTCACGGTGAATCTTAGGATTAGCGGGATTCTTAAATTGCTGCGGTATGAAATAGCGCTTATCTTTTTGAGCTAATTCCTCTGCTTTCTTAACTGCACCCGACATACCTTCGCTACCTGGCGTCAAGATAATCTGGGCACCTAATGCAGTTAAAAGTTTGCGGCGCTCAATACTCATCGTCTCAGGCATAGTCAAAATTAATTTATACCCCTTGACCGCACAGACAAAGGCAAGGGCAATACCGGTGTTACCACTGGTAGGCTCAAGAATAATTGTATCTTTCTTAATAAACCCGCCTCTCTCTGCTGCCTCAATCATGCTCAGACCAATTCTGTCCTTAACTGAAGAGCAGGGATTAAAAAACTCTAATTTTGCCACCAGTGTTGCCGCACAACCTGCAGTTACTTTGTTTAACCGTACTAAAGGCGTATTGCCGATAAGTTTGGTGATATCATTAGCTATTTTTGACATTTAATCATGTTCTCCTTTCTTGTTAATTTCAAA
This sequence comes from Candidatus Omnitrophota bacterium, assembly GCA_018895075.1. GTDB lineage: Bacteria > Omnitrophota > Gorgyraeia > Gygaellales > Profunditerraquicolaceae > JAHIOW01. Next base: position 20,942 of record JAHIOW010000046.1, read on the forward strand.
ACGAATACTGAGCACTCAAAACTACCCCATCGCCCAACCCTGTTTTACTGCTAGATTTGTGGTCTCCGGCATTAACATAAGCAGCTATCAATGAAAGATTATTATTCACAAGCACGCCTATATGGATTTGCCAGTAGTTAGCATTCTTAAAGGTTGGGAAGCTGACGCCCTGCTTATATTCAAAACCAACTACAATATTATCAGTGAGCAGTAGATCAATATTGCCAAAACCGGCTTCTTTTCTTTCCTTATCATAACCAAAGACGCCAGTAACCCTACCCTTAGTTGATAGTAGGCCTGCGGAAAGCAACGCTGGCCGGGGTAATTGCGTGATTAACTTTGTCGCTACCAAATAGTAATCAACGCCACTGGCATCAACCGCCGAACCTACATTAGAAGTATGTTTCCAAATACTACCTATGGAAACTGCGGGAATAAAATTGACCCTCTTAGAATTCTCTGGTATAAGCAAGAGTTTAGTACCAACATTGTTTTTATGCTTTGTTGATACCTCACTCTGTGCGATAGTTTCATATCCATAGGAGACTTCCAATCTCTTTAAAAAAGTATCGGCAATACCTAAGGAAGTCCAATCAACTTTAACATCATCTAAGTTCACATACCATCCGCCAAATCTAGGCTTACCTATAATATCTGTATTTGTGATTTTAAAATGGCTATCTTCACCATCGGAATCTGCCAGGTATGCCAATGGATTGAATGCTACGCCGCCTACCCCTTCTAGATTGTTGAATGGAACTGCCGCTTCTGATTTATTAAAGCAAGATACAGCCGTCAGCGCCGAGATTACAAAAACCAAGATTAATCCCTTCATGGTAACCCTCCAACATATTAGCGCTCACTCCAGCTGACTGGTTGTATCACGCAAAGATTATTATTTTAAAGAACAATTTTTCCCGGAAGACCGGTAAACGAATTTTACCAAAAGTTATTCTAGATTAGATACCACCCCCTTTTTCAACAAGCCAGATATCATCAAAACGACTCTTCTGGGAGACCTCTATCTGGACTATTTTAGAATCATGTACCTTAATGACAATGGACCCGTATTTCAAATCGTTTATCTTCGTTGCGATATCTTGTATAATTGCATCGTTTAAAATATTCTTATTATTTCTCATTCTGCTAGCATATTTTTATTAAATCTGGTAGATAATTGCTTCTTTTTTAGCTTGTAACTGTTTTATTAAATCTTCAAATGTAATATTATCCACTATATTTGATATTGCCCGGTTTATCTTCTGCCATATCGGCTTAAAAACACATCTAAACATATCCTGGCAGCCGGAATAATCTTTTTCTAAACAGGCAACGGGCTCTGTAGGGCCGTCTATAAATCTTATTACATTGCCAACTTTTATTTCTGCGGGATGCTTTGCCAGAAGATAACCTCCTACTTTCCCGCGCCTGCTTTCTACAAATCCCCCTCTTTTTAAATCTAGAAGTATCTGTTCTAAAAATTTGGTCGGGATATCCGCACGCCTGGCTAAATCATGGATAGTAACCGGACTATCTCCGTAGTGAACCGCCAGGTCCAATATCGTCTTTAAAGCGTAATCTCCTTTATACGTTATACGCATATTCTCTTTCCTCTACTATCTCTATCATATTAGTAGAGTATACATAGAAATAATAATTTGTCAAGCATTTTTTAGAGGTCTCTGAAAAAATCCTTGTTTTGTAATTATGGCGCCCTGACTAATAGCGCGTTTTCTTTCCTTCGTTTTAATATTTAAAGAACGCCTAATCCATCTCTTATCCTGCCCTAATGGCTAAA
>JAHIOW010000047.1 GCA_018895075.1 Candidatus Omnitrophota bacterium
TGTGGTTCTATAATAACCTTGATGGAATCTTTGGCTTCTGAAACCAATCTAAAACCCGAACCTATTTCCTCCAAACCCAAACGATGCGTAATCATCTCAGTAACATTTAGTTTACCACCAGCTATCCAATCCAACGCCTGTTTATAATCCTGGGGGCTGCCTGCATATGAGCTGCTCAGGGTTATCTCCGTACGCCAGAATAGTTCATTGAAAGAAATGGGAATTTGACCCCCTTTATCCGTAGGAGCAAAGAAAAGTATTGTACCGCCGCGCTCCACAGATTCTAATGCCTGCAGAATAGCAGAGGCTGCCCCGGTTGAGACTATTACCAAATCAAAAAGCCTGCCTTGATTCTTTTGGCGTATTATGTCAGTTGAATACTCTTTAGCCAAGATACTGACATCCGCACCAAATCTTTCGGCCTGCTTGAGCCTATATTCTACTATATCTGTAGCCACAATGCAAGCAGCGTCAGAAGCCCGGGCAAGATGGACATGTAAAAGCCCGGCAATACCGCTGCCAATAACCAGGATACACTTACCCTTGATACTGCCTGACTGTCTCTGGCCACGCAGGACACAGGCCAGTGGCTCAACAAAGGTTGCCTCCTCAAAGGACACTCTCTCAGGTAAAAGATAGGTGCCTTTTTCCACATTAATTGCCGGCAGGCGCAGAAATTCCGCAAATCCTCCGGGATCAAAATTAGTCTTACGCAAGGTCTCACACACGGTCTCATGGCCATTTAAGCAATAATGACACTTACCGCAAGGGACATGATGCGCACAGACTACTCTATCACCTTTCTTATAACCTTTTAGGCCTTCTCCTATTTCCTCAATTATACCGGAAATCTCATGACCCAAAACTAAAGGGACTTTATCTTTGCGGTACCACTCCATAACATCACTACCACAGATACCAGCTGCCTCAACGCGGATCAAAAGTTCCCCTGGCCCAATCCGGGGCCGGGGCATCTGTTCTATCCTGACATCATGGTTATTATAATACACCGCTACGCGCATAGTATCTAAGGAAATATTGGGGTTAGAGATTTAATCAGGTTTTACTCTTGCGCTGACTCAATTGGTGATACTGTTTCATTGGTTTCAGCGGGTTTTTCTATCTGGCTACCAACCACTGCTCCGGTAACCGCACCAATTGCCGCTCCTAGAGCTGCCCCTTCTCCTCCGTGGCCGCTCTGATGCCCGATGATTCCACCCGTTGCCGCTCCTATTATACCGCCGATTACCCCTCCCTCTACAGCCTTTGACTTAGTGCCCTGACAACCCCAGACAGACAATATTAAACCTACACCTAAAACAAATACAACTATCTTTTTCATCTCTTCCGCCTCCTTTTTTAATCTTCCTCTTAGATTTTATATTATCACAAGAAATGGGCCAAGACAATAGAGATATGAATTATACGGTCTTAAGATTATCCCTTTTTATCCTCTCTTCAAATATAGAATACAAGGTGGGGATAAATATCAGTGTAATCAGCGTAGAAAACAGTAATCCGCCTATAACTGTCAGGCTCAAAGTAACCCATTCTTCAGAACCCTCACCCCTTGAAAAAGCCAACGGCAGGAGTCCGAAAACAGTAGTCAACGTGGTCATAAGAACAGGCCTTAAGCGAGACCTTCCGCCCTCTATCACGGCTTCCCTTACACCCAGGCCTCTTGTCCGTAACATATTAATATAACTGATCAAAACAATTGAGTTATTTACCACTATACCTACAAGCATAATCAGGCCGATAAACGAATTCAAGTTAAAAATTTGTCTAAAAATTAGATGGGCCCATATTACCCCAATCATGCCAAAGGGTATAGAAAAGAGTATGATAAAAGGGTCCCTGAAAGATTCAAATTGGGAAGCCATAACCATATAAACTAAAATCATCCCTAATAATAGCGCTATGGTTAAAAGTCCGAATGCCTCTTGTTGTTCCTCCCTCTCTCCGCCAAAATCCACAAAAAAATCCTGGGGGATTCCAATTTGGGTGAGTCTCTGCTTTGCCTCTTTGACTGCGCTTCCCAAATCTCTCCCTGAAAGATTAGCAGTTACCCGTATGAGCCTCTGTTGATTCTTACGTTCGATTGTAACCGGCCCTGATTTTTCTATAATCTCTGCCACCTGAGTCAAGCGGATTGGTTTTCCGTTCGGCGAAGTTATAAAACTATTTTCCAGGTCAGCTATATCCTGCCTGTCTTTTTCCTGCAGCCTTACAAAGATATCATATTCCTTGCCTTTTTCTCTATATTTCGTAGCCTCCTTTCCGCTGAAGAAAACCTGAATAGTATTACCAACGTCAGAAACATTTAAACCCAGATGAGAGGCCTTATCCCTGTCTACCCTTACCTGCAATTCCGGTTTCCCCATCTTTCTTGAAATATCTACATCCACCACGCCCTTTATTTCCTGAAGTTCGCCGGCTATTTCATTAGCCAATGCCATTGCTGTATCTAAATCATGGCCATATATCTCAATGACAAAAGGCTTGCCTTCCGCAAAAAGCAGACCTGCCATAGGGTCTTCGGTATTATACCTGATTTTAGCGCCCGGGAATTTGGCGGTAAGCGGCCGCAATGCGTCGACTATTGTTTTGACTAACCGTTGCCGCTGTTCTTTGGGAACGAGCCTGGCGCCTACCATGCCTGTATTCGTGCCTCCTCCTCCGTGCACACTTCTCATCCTACCGCCACCGCTAGAACCCCACCAGGCAAACATCACCCTTTTCTCCGGGACTTCCCTTTCGATTATATCTTCTAAGGCCCTGACTACCTTGCCGGTCTCTTCAAACCTGGTTCCTATCGGCAGTTCAATATTTGCCCGAAACATACCGGCATCGGTCTCAGCCATAAACCGCGTGCCTACCAGGGGTAACAACAGTGAGCTGGATATTAATATTAAAAGGCCGCCTGAGATTACCATCTTCCTATGGTAAAGGGCCCAACTTAAAAGATTCCCGTAAGATAAATCTAATTTATGAAACCAGTTTCCGCTTTGAAGATAGATTTTTCCAGTAATCCCCTTGCCTTTATCTTTTTCATTCCCCAGATGTAAAAACTTGGCGCTTAACATAGGGATCAAAGTAAGCGCCGTAAACAAGGAGGCTAAAAGGGTTAAACATATTACAAAGGCCATCTCCTGAAACATAATCCCTGTAATTCCGCCGAGAAAAACGATAGGAACAAATATGGCGATGGTAGTAAGGGTTGAAGCGGTAATCGCCTTGCCAACTTCACTGGCACCCAAGATAGATGCCTCCTGGGGCCTTTCTCCTTTTTCTCTGTGCCGGTAGATATTATCCAGCACAACGATGGAGGCATCCACTACCATACCCATGGCAATGGCCAAACTGGAGATTGATATCACATTTAAGGTATAACCACCCATATACAGGAGAAAAAAAGCAATGATTAGCGATGTAGGGATTGAACAGGCAACGATAAATCCTGCCCTGACATTACGCAGGAAAAAAAAGATAACCAAAACAACCAGGAGTCCACCAAAATATAATGCGTTCTTCAAGTTATCAATGGTGCCTCTAATAAATGCAGAAAAATCCCTGGCTACCACGATATTGACATCAGCAGGCAGGTTCTTCTTTAACTCCTCTACCTTTTTAAGCGCCCTGTCGGTAACACCAACCGTATTTGCCCCTGACTGCTTCTGGACCATGACAATAAGCCCTTTTTTCCTATTTACCTCCACTTCCCGAGTTACTTCTTTAAAGGCATCGCGCACTACAGCAACATCCTTAAGATAAATCGCAGTGCCATCTTTGTCGGTAGCCACAACTATCTTCTTGATTTCATCTACCTCAACCTCTTCTGCAGTACGGATAAGGTAGTCTTTAATTCCTGTCTTTATATGGCCTCCGGGTATATCCAAGTTCTCTTTTCTTAAGGCATTTATGATCTGGTCTACTGATAAGCGGTATGCCTCCAAGCGAGAACGGTCCAGCTCAACCAAAATCTGCCTCTCTAAGCCGCCTGAAATAGAAGCGGTGGCAATCCCGGGGACGGTCTTTAAAGGGTCTGATATTCTATCCTCTACCAGGTCATAGAGTATAGGGTAGCTTTCTTCGGCGGTGACTGCTAAAATAAGGATGGGCATCATAGAAAGGTCAAACTTTAGTATGGTCGGCCTATCGACATCATCGGGCAAATAGCGCTCTGACAGGCCCACCATATCCCTGACATCATTAGCTGCCTCATCCAGGTTTGTCCCCCAGTCAAATTTAAGCGATACGACGGATATGCCCTCCTCAGACGAAGATTCAATCCTGTCCAGGTTTTTAACTGTAGCCAGCCTATCCTCCAAGACCTTGCTTATTTTAGACTCTACCTCTTCAGGCCCGGCGCCTTCATAGACAGTTGAAACCGAGATAACCGGTATCTCTATCTCTGGCATAAGGTCAAGGCCAAGCCTGGACAAAGAAAAAATACCCAATATAATCATAGCCACAAAGATCATGGTAGTAGTTACAGGATATCTTACGCCAAATTGCGGAAGTCTCATTCTATCTGCTCCTCTGTATCCTCGATGTTAAAATTATCAATGACCTCAACAGCATCGCCTTCATTAAGGAGCGTATTACCCATGGTAACCACAATTTCACCTTGATTCAGGCCGCTTATTACTTCAAATTTATTGTTCTCGTGGAGACCTATCTCTATTTTTTGCCGGTGCGCCTTATTATCGCTATTAACCAAGAAAACGTAATTTGAGCTATCTTCTTTGATAATCGCATCTCGGGGAATGACTAATACATTTTCTTTTTTCCTGATTAATATTTTAATCCTGGCAAACATGCCGGGCTTGAGCCTATGGTCGCTATTTGCAATCGCCACTTCCACTAAAGCGGTGCGCGAAAGCAAATCCACAACCGGGCTTATTTTTTCTATTTTACCCTCAAAGGCTAGTTCCGGATAGGCATCTACTTTCACGTAAACTGCCTGAGCTAATTTTATCCTAGGTAAATCCCTTTCAACGATATTGATTTTTACCTTTACTATATCCATATTCACTACCAACGCCACAGGTATCTCTGGGGTGACATTGGAACCTATATCTACATAGAGCCTGCCTACAATGCCAGCCAAAGGGCTCTCTACTGGCGCATTCTCAAATCTTAGGCCTACTTCATCCCGATCAATATAGGCAATAACCTCGCCTTTATCTATCGGATTACCGTCTTGTTTGACTTTCTCAATAATCTTGCCGCTTACTTTAGGATAAACTATCACTTCATCTTTTGCCTTTATATTACCTATATACTCTAAGGTCTCATCAAGGCCGCCAAGCTCTACCCTGATGGCTTTAACTGGGGTAATTTGCGGGCCTTTTTTCGTTTCCAAATCTTTCTTCTGACAGCCGCCGAATATTAAAGCAATAGATAACATTAAAATAACTATAAATTTATACATCAGATTCCTCCTGTTGCTTTATCAAAACTACTCTTGGCAATTAGGTAATCGTAAACTGCCTGTTTCTGGTTAAACAATGATACCTTATATTTTAATTCCGCGTCATCTTTATCCAGTGAACTCGCCTGGCCTTGTTTGTATTTCTGCCCTAGTGTATAGAGATTATCTTGATAGACTAATAGGTCTTTCTCTATTGCCTCTATTTTTGCAATTGCGTTTTTTAAAGATAGGTATGACTCCTTTAATTCTAAGGCAATATCTTTAATTATCTTTTCCTTGGTTAGTTGCGTCTCTTTCAAATCTACAATTGCCTGTTCTACTTTTGCCTTGGCCTGCCAGCCGTCAAATATGGGCCAGGAAAAAGTAAGGCCTACAACATTATAATCATTCCAATTCTTACTTGTAGTCGTACCGGTATGAGAACGGCTATAATAATCCCAGGAGGCGTAGATATTGGGCCGGTTATCTGCTTTGGCTATCTCAATTGCCTTTTTATCTACCTTGGTTTCTGCCTCATATTGCCTTATTTCCGGCCTGGTGGCCATGGCTTTTAAAAATGCCTCATCATAGGCAATCTCCATCGGTTCATAAGTAAACTCGGCATCAGGCCTTATCCTAGTAGTTTCATCCAGATATAATAGGTTATTTAATAAAACTCCAGCTGCCTCTGTTTGGTTTAAGGAGTCTTGATAGGCCTCTTGAGTGCTACTTAACGATGATTGTATACTGAGGATATCTGATGCTGAGGCCTGGCCGTTCTTGTAGCGTGCCTGGATAACCTTAATATGCTCACGGGTATTTTCTACAATAGCTTTATTAAGATGAGCAAAATCCCCGGCCAAAAGAAGGGTATAAAATGCCTTTTCCACATTCAATACCGTCTCTAATCTTATTTTATCCAAAAGCGCTTCAGAGGCTTTTAATTTATATTGATCCTGCTCGATGGTGTTAATAGCCTCACCGCCTTTATATAAATACTGTTTTAAAGTGGCCTGGGTTGTAGTTTGAGCCAAATCCTCTGCATAATAACCCGTGGTGTATGTGCGGCTGCCTGTAAAATTTAGAGTAGGAAAAAGACTGGCTTGGCTCTCTGAAATTTGTGCCTTTGCTTTCTTGACATCCTCAACCTGAAGCAATACATCGCGATTATCTCTAAGGGCTATAGCTACTGCCTCATCAAGAGTCAAAGGAATTTCTTCTGCTTTAAATACTGCTTGATCCTGAGCAAGAGAAACCTCTTTTACCCCAAGGAAAACAAAAGAAATTAATATAAATATCATTAATCTCTTCATTACAATCAAGCCTCTTTCTTTTGAATTACTATATCGCCTATGTGCGTAAGTATCCTTAGGTAGTCCTGGCGCTCTGTTTCGGATATACTGCCAAAGATTTTAATCACCATCTGGCGCCTCTGTTGCTTAATCCTTCTTACTACATTATTACCTTTGGGAGTCAATTTTATCTTAATTACACGCCTGTCCTGGGAAAGATGAACCCTGGCACAGTAATCATCCCTGACCAGCCTATCCACGATACCCGTCATGGCTGCGGTGGTCACATTCATATAACGTGCCAGGTGAGTCATCTTAGACTCACCCTGTCCATACAAGCAATCTAAAATCATAAACTGAGGCAAGGTAAGCTTGCCTTTATATAATTCATTTGCCTGACGCCTGGCAAACTCTTTGAATAATACGGGCATAATCTCGTTTATCTTATCGGCAAACTCCAATAAAGATAGCCGTCTCATACTTAACCTCCTTGATAGTTAATGATGTTAACTATCAACAATATCAAGTATATTGTATAGATTTAAAGATGTCAAGGGAGATTTAATATAAGGTGGGAAAGGAAATCTATCTCTGGTTTTCTAATACCCTTAAAGGATAGTATATGGATTTAGAATCCATCCCCAGAAAAGGAAACAAAATTTCTTTTAATTCTTTTTTTATCTCATAGCCGTGTTTGGGCTTTTCTTTAATCAACCCCAACAACAATAGTTCCTGCTCAATCATCCGAAGACGCCTATCTTTCTAAACTTTGCATACCTTAAATCCAACAAATCATCTTTCTTTATGGCCTTTAGTTCCTTGAGGTTGTTTTTTATGTTCTCTTTTAGTGTTTCGCCTATCTTTTCTGGGTCGCGATGGGCCCCGCCCAAAGGCTCAGGGATTACATCATCAATAATAGCCATCTTTAGTAAATCTTGGGCGTTTAATTTTAGCACCTCTGCTGCTTCGGGAGCCTTTGTGCTATCCTTCCATAATATCGCGGCACACCCTTCAGGAGAGATTACTGAATAGTAGGCATTCTCTAAAACACAAATCTTATCTGCAATGCCAATCCCTAAAGCCCCACCTGAACCACCCTCCCCGATGACTATAGCTATGATGGGCACGGCGATTTTAATCATCTCTTTTAAATTAAGCGCAATTGCCTGGGCCTGGCCGCGTTCTTCTGCTCCTACACCCGGATAGGCACCCGGGGTATCAATAAATATCACAATGGGGAGATTAAATTTTTCTGCTAACTGCATCATGCGCAGGGCCTTTCTATATCCTTCTGGATGAGCACAGCCAAAGTTACGCCTAAGATTCTCTTTGGTATCCCTGCCTTTTTGATGACCGATAAGCATAATCTTTTGATTATCCAGTTTAGCAAAACCCGCGACAATAGCCTTATCATCAGCAAAACTTCTGTCTCCGTGCAATTCTATAAAATCAGACATAATCATATTAATATAGTCTAAGGTGTAAGGCCTCAACGGGTGCCGGGCAATCTGCACCCTCTGCCAGGCGGTTAAATTGCCATAGGTATCTTTCCTTAATTGCTTCAATTTTTCTTCCAGGCGTATTACTTCAGAAGAAAGGTCGATCTTTTTAGCCGAGGTAAAACTTTTTAACTCTTCGATCTTCCTCTCTAATTCTATAATAGGCTTCTCAAAATCCAATCCATTCATTTTTTATTCACGGATACACACGGATGAATTTTATCCGTGTCCATCCGTGTTTTTAATCGACAACGGTTACTTCTGTCCCTACAGGGATGATGGTGTATAGCGCCTCAACATCGGTATTAGACAGACGTATACAACCTTCAGTAATTTGTTTACCTAGATTTTGGGGATCGGTAGTGCCGTGTATCCCGTAACCACGCAAGTCAAATCCTAACCAGCGTGAACCTAAAATATTCTCAGGGCTATCAGGCGGGACAACTGCGCCTGCCTTAAACCAGGTGGGATTGGGAAGTTTATTGATAATTTTGAAGGTTCCAACTGGGGTGGAATTATTGATACCTGTGGCCACGATGTAAGTCTTAATAATCTCATTATTGCTTTTTAACATAAGTATATTTTGTGACTTATCCACCAACATACTAAATGGCGCTGTCCATACCTTGATTTTCCTGCCTGCCAAAATCTTATCACTAGCTAAATTGTTGCTTTTCATAATTAAATCGGGCGTGGTATTGAACTCGCTGGCAATTTTGATTAATGTATCGCCTGGCTTTATCTCATAAAGGATACTCTGTGCAGTTATATTGGAAGAAAATAATGACTTTATATTTATATCTTCTATCTTATTCTGCCAATCTAAAATCTGTCCTGAATTGGGAAATTCATTAATTAATCTTTTGTATACACCCTTGGCCCCTAAAAGGTTGCCTTGACTTTCAAGGTCTCTGGCCTGATTAGACAAATTCACCAGAGAACCGGTACTGGCCTGCTTAATTGGTCTAGATATCTTACCTTTCTTGGTATTAAAGATAATAAAAGTGACCAATGTTGTCACTATTAAAATAAGCACGCCAACCAACATCCATCTTCTCCTCACTTATGCCTCCTTTTATCGTGCGAGCAAAGCAATTATGATACCCAATAAAAAACCTACGATAACCTCAACCGGCGTATGTCCTATAAGCTCGCGCAGTCGATTCTCCTGGATCCTTCCTTGCCAATAGATATCTTCCATCACTTTATTTAATATGTGGGCCTGTTTACCAGCGGCGCGCCGCACGCCTTGAGCATCAAACATTACTATAATGGCAAATGACGCAGCCAGGGCAAAATAGATACTGTTAAAACCATATTCAAGGCCAATGGCAGTGGTTAAACAAGAGGCTCCTGTAGCATGGCTAGAAGGCATTCCACCGGTGCCTACAAACCAGCGAAAGTCAAATCTTTTTTCACGTATAACTCCGATACTTACTTTAATGGTCTGGGCAACTGCCCAGGCAAACAGTGTAGTCATAAAGACCTTGTTTTTGATTATCTGATTAAATATCTCTGTCATCATTGGCCTCAAGGCAGAGGGGTTACTTCTATTTTAACCTTGGCCGGATATGTAGGCTTACCATCTTTTATCAAAAACCCGCGATTCCCTTCCAGAATCTCCTTGGCCTTGGTTCTCTTCTTTATGTCTCTGCCTACCTTACGCATTTGTCTCTTAAGTTCTTTTATTGCCTTTTTTAATTCTGAAATTGAATTTAGACGCACCTTAAGCTCATCTTTTTCTTGAATAACCTGTGTGAGTCGGGTATTTAAATTATTCCTCTCATCTATTAAGGCTACATTCTCGGCTTTCAAGGCAGAAAGTTGAGCATCTAATTCCTCGATGTCCCCCTGGGCCTGTATGAGTTGGCTATCAAGTTCAGCCAGTCTCTCTCGGCTGGCCTTTAATTCAGCCTGCATTCTTAAAGCTTCTTCTATAGATCCCTGCCTAAGCTGTCTCCCTCTTTCTATCTCCTGCGATAGGTTTTGTTTTTCCTTTCCTAAAACCGCTACTTGTTTTTTTATCTGATTCAGGGTATTCAGTAAATCATACTTCTCTGTTAAGAATGCACTATACTTAAAAATAGCAAATATGGTGATACCCAATAAAAAAGCAATTAAAATAATCTTATAATTCTTCATGATTTATGCCTCTAGAGGTCTATTATATAATCAAGCAACTCAAAAGGCAAGTTTTTTGATGAACACACAAATGCGGATTCTTTAGTTAGATTTCACGGGTTTATACGTCTATTTAAGTGAGGACATAACTTATGACCGCTGTCGCTCACTAAGTTGTGGTTTCATTTGAAAGGAGGAACGAGATGTTAGCCAAGGTTTTTAGTTTTGGCCTTCTGGGCATAGAGGCATACCCCATAGAGATAGAAATAGATATTTCCAGGGGCCTGCCGGCAGTAACGTTAGTGGGCCTGGCAGATACAGCCATAAGAGAAAGCAAGGAGCGCGTGAGATCCGCAATCAAAAATTCAGGATTTAACTGGCCGGGCGAGAGAATTACTATAAGCCTTACGCCTTCGAATATCAAGAAAGAAGGCCCCTCTTTTGATCTGGCAATCGCTTTAGGAATACTTTCGGCAACCCAACAACTGAATAACCAAGCCCTTAAAAACTATTATATCCTGGGTGAGTTGTCTCTGGATGGCTCAATCAAGCCCGTAAGAGGCATTTTACCTATCACTATGGCCATATCTAAATCCCTGCCTGACCCTGCTGCCTCGCCTGAGCAGGTGAAGCGGCAGGCAGGCAAGATGAACAATATTATTGTCCCTCTTTATAATGCCAAAGAAGCAGCGATAGTTCCGGATATTTGCGTCTGGGCATTAAAGACGCTCAGGGAAACTGTAGAATTTTTAAACAACCCTACCATAGTCAAACCTTTTAAATTAAATTTAGAAGATTTATTTAAACAGAATGCTGATTATCCGGTAGACTTCTCTGAAGTCAAAGGCCAATATTTAGCTAAAAGGGCGCTTGAGATAGCGGTTAGTGGTGGCCACAATGTCCTTTTTATCGGGCCTCCTGGTAGCGGAAAAACTATGCTGGCTAAAAGAATACCTACCATTATACCAGATTTAACTTTGGAAGAGGCGCTAGAGGTAACCAAGATACATTCGGTAATGGGGACTTTGCCAGCTAAGGATGGTCTAATGCGCATCCGCCCTTTCAGGTCGCCCCATCATACCAGTTCCAATGTAGCACTGGTGGGTGGAGGCTCTCTGCCCCAGCCAGGCGAAATAAGCCTTGCACATCAAGGGGTATTATTTTTAGATGAACTCCCGGAGTTTCATCGTGATTGCTTAGAAGCTCTAAGGCAACCTTTAGAAGAAGGCTTTATCCGTGTATCACGAATAAGAAAATCTTTTATTTTTCCCGCATCCTTTATGTTAGTCTGCGCTATGAACCCCTGCCCCTGCGGCTACTACACCGACCCTAAAAGGGCTTGCCGCTGCGGCACTAATAAAATCCAGCACTATATGAGCAAGATCTCAGGGCCACTTTTGGATAGGATAGATATACATCTTGAAATCCCTGCCCTAAAATATAAGGAATTAACTGAAAGTAAAGATGCCGAATCCTCTACACTGATTAAGGTACGGGTAGAAAAGGCCCGCTCCATTCAACGCAGGAGGCTTAGACAAGAGGAAATTTTTTATAATGCGTCAATGAATACGCGCCTGATAAAAAGATACTGCATCTTAAACCAAGAGGTAAAAGATTTACTGAAGATGGCCATGACAGAATTAGGTCTTTCTGCCCGGGCCTATGATAAGATTTTAAAGGTTTCCCGTACTATTGCGGATTTAGCGGGTTCTGAAGGCATCCAGCCAGAACACATCTCTGAGGCAATACAGTATAGGAGTCTGGATAGGCAATGGTAGATATAATGTTTCCTACTATACATGGCCTTTGCCTAAAACTTTCCCTCTCTTGGCTCTCCATTGCTTGAGGCCTTTCTTGATGTTTCTATCTTCATTAAGAATAAGGAAATCTATGTATTTGGATAATTTATCCTTATCATCCTGCTCTAAAAATTCTGTGAAAAAAATTCCTATACCATAATATTTCTGAGATTCGGCTTCTCTGAGTAAATTACACCTGAATATCTTACCTTTACATCTTATCTTACCCGATAATGATAAATCTTTTGTATAAACAGGGATCGTTAAGATTATCTCGATATCTGTCCCTATGCGGATTTCTTTATTAATTTCTGCATAGGTTCCTAAACGGCTCATATTTTCAATTTTACCTAAAACCTTGCGCTTGTCTTGATAAAGTATTGTTATTGGTAAACTAACCCTTATCCTTCTTTCTTTTCTTTTTTCAAGCACCATACTCGATATACCTCTCTAATTATTTGTTTTAATCAGGGCTAATGCCTCAGAGCGCGTCTTTTCGCTTTCTTTAAATATACCCCTTACCACAGAAGTCACAGTTAAAATACCAGATTTTTTTACTCCGCGCATGGACATACACATATGCTCTGCCTCAATAACCACCATGCAGCCCTGGGGTTTAAGTTTATTCATGATAATATCAGCAATCTGGCTAGTCAACCTTTCCTGGACCTGGGGCCGCTTGGATAAAACATCCACTACCCGCGCCAATTTACTTAATCCGGTAACCCGCCCTCCTTTGGGGATGTAGGCGATGTGTGCCTTACCATTGAAAGGCATCAGGTGGTGTTCGCATATAGAATAGAGAGGAATATTTTTTAAAAGTATAATCTCATCGTGTTTCTGCTCTAGAGCTACTTCAAGTTCCTTTTGCGGATCTTGTTCTATGCCAGAAAATATCTCTGCATACATTTCAGCCACACGCTTAGGCGTATCCAAAAGGTCCTTTCTTCCGGGGTCTTCACCAATTGCCTCTAATATGTCTTTAATTGCCCTTTCAATCTTCTTGCCATCCATCTTTATTCTCCTATTTTCCTATGCAAAACTCGCTAAATATCTTCTCTAATAAGTCTTCTGAAGACCTCTCGCCCAATATCTCATCTAAATAAAGGAGGCTATCCTTTAAGCCCTGAGCAATAAACTCTAAGGACAATTTATTATCCAATGAATTCACTGCCTCTGCAATAAGTTTTTGCGCTTTTTTTATTGCCTCGATATGTCTTGTATTGCTTACTAGTATCGACTCTGAACTTGGTATCCTCCCATTATAAACTAAATTAACTATTGCGTCTTCAAGTTGATTGATATTTTTAATTTTTTTTGCGGAAATTTCAATTATCTTACCAAACCTCTTAACCAGCCGTCCCTTCTGGACCTTCTGCCTTAAATCTATTTTATTTATAATTGCCAGGATGTTCTTTTTGCCTGATTTCCTAATCAGAACAACATCCTCTTTGGATAATCTCTTGCTACCATCAAATAATAAGATTACTAAATCTGCCAAATCGAGGTATCTTTTTGAACGCTGGATAGCTTTCTTTTCCAGTAAATCCCGTGGTTCTAAAATTCCTGCCGTATCTACAATCTTTATCGGAATACCTTTTATATCTATAATTTCTTCAATGGTATCCCGGGTTGTTCCAGGAACGGAACTAACTATACAACGTTCTTGTTTTAACAGGGCATTTAGGAGCGAAGACTTGCCCACATTTGGCTTACCGCAGATAACTACGTTTATGCCTTCGCGAAATATCCTGCCTTGCCTTGAAACATCCAAGATATCTTCTAATTCTTTATTTATATTATTTAATTTATTTTGAATAACTTTTAGGTTAGCAGGATTTATCTCTTCTTCAGGAAAATCAATATTCGCCTCTAAGGCAGAAAGCATGTCTAACAAAACTTTTTTTATCTTATGTATTTGTTTAGATAGAGTGCCTTTTAATTGTTCAGTTCCTATTCTTAAAGCGTAATCTGTCTTGGCACGAATTATATCTAAAACTGCCTCTGCCTGTGCCAGGTCAATCCTGCCGTTTAAGAAGGCGCGTTGAGTAAACTCACCTGGTCGGCTTAAGCGCGCTCCGTTTTCTAAAACCAAATCTAATACATTGCGCATTGCTACTATACCGCCATGACAATTTATCTCCACAATATCTTCTTTTGTGTAACTGCGCGGCGCGCGCATAACTGTGAGAATGACCTCATCCACAAACTCTTGAGGTTTTTTAGATTTTGGCTTTTCTACGATCCATCCGTAATGAATAGTATAGGTCTTAAAATTAGATGGCTTACTGCCGTCTTTTGAAAAAAAGATCTTATCTGCGATTGCCAACGCATCTTGGCCGCTTATACGCACAATTCCAATGCCGGATTCACCTATGGGTGTCGAGATTGCGGCAATAGTATCATTTAAATCATATCCTAACATCTCTGAATTCTCCCACTACAAACAACGAACCACAAACTAATATTAAATCTTCTTTTTTGGCTATGCTTAAAGAGTATGCCCTGGCTTCTTGTACGCTCTCAGTCTTGGTAATCGGCATTTTATCTAATTTAAGCCTTTTAACAACCTGTTCAATAAAATTTATACTGGCGGCCCGCGGATTATCCGCCTGAGTTAAAATTATCTCATCAGCTAAAGGGCAAAGTTCGTTACATATCCCATCTATATCTTTATCTTTAGAGATACCCAATACAAGAATTAATCTTTTATATTTTCCGCCTTTTCCGCCTGCGGCGGATTCGGCGGAAAAGTTTTCTTTAATCGTTTGTTTTAAAGCTCTGCTTGAAGCAATATTCTGTGCGCCATCCAGGACAACTAAAGGATTTCTAGATATAACCTCGCATCTGCCTGGCCAGATGGTATTATAAAGGCCCTGCCTTATAGAATCAATACCCACATTGATATTGTAAAAACGCAGCGCCTCGATTACGCCTACGGCCACTACTCCATTTATTAATTGCTGCTCTCCTAAGAGCCTTATCTTTAAGTCCGAATATTCTCCGAATCCGGTCTTTATGCTCAACCCCTTGCCTGTCTTCTCAAAAGATATATCTTTATTTACTTCGTACAATTTTACGCCCACCTCTTTACATCTATTTCTGATCACCTGCATCACTTCTTTTTTCTGTGGCGCTGTAATTACAATTGCCTGGCGGCTCTTAATAATATTACTTTTCTCTATAGCAATCTCTGTTAGGGTATTACCTAACTGCTGGGTATGTTCATAACTTATAGGTGTTATGGCGCAGACTAAAGGCTTAGCTACATTTGTGGCATCAAGTCTTCCTCCCAACCCGGTCTCTAAAACTGCGAGGTCTACTTTTTTTTCTTTAAAATAAACAAATGCTAAGGAAGTATAAAATTCAAAACAGGAAAGTGGGCCATATTTTGAATCTTTATTATACTTTTCTATCTTGGGTTTCAATTTTTCTATTAACCCTCTTAATTCATCTTGAGAAATCATTCCCTCAAAGTCTTTATCTGTTCGGGAATCGGGAGCCAGGAATCGAGAGTCGAGAATTCTAATTCTTTCCCTAAAATCTGACAGGTGCGGCGAGGTATAGAGCCCGACTTTAAAACCTGCTTGGCGCAATATATAACTAATAAAAGCGCAGGTTGAACCCTTGCCTTTTGTGCCGGCAATATGAATACATTTTAATCTATCTTGAGGATCCTCTATGGTAGTTAAAAAATCTTTAATGCGCTCTAACTTTAAAGATTTTTTATATGGCCAGAACGTAATTTTTTCGTAATTAATAAAAGACTCTATATATTGGATTGCTTCGGGGTAGGTCATTTATAACTCAAAAGGTAAAAGTAAAAAGGAAAAGTCCAAGGCAAAATTCAAAAGTTTTTAGTTTTAAGTTGTGGTTTTACCTCTTGCATTTTACCTTTTGCGTTAATGCCTGAAGTGCCTGATGCCAGTGAAGACCATAGAGATTTTATATTTGTTGCAGACTTTTATTATCTCTTCATCGCTAATTGAACCACCGGGCTGGATAACAGCCACAACTCCTGCCTTAATAGCTTCTATGACTGCATCGGCCTTGGGAAAAAATGCATCTGAAGCCAGGCAGCAATTTTGATTTTGTTTTGCGGCTTTTCTTCTGGCAATAATTACAGAGTCAACTCTGGACATCTGTCCAGCGCCAATGCCTACTGTCTTAGTCCCGCGCGTAAGAACAATGGCATTTGATTTTACGTGTTTTGCCACCTTCCAACCAAAGATAAGGCTCTCTAATTGTTTTTTTGTCGGCTTCTTTTTGGTGACAACTTTCAGATCATCTTCATCCAAGGTTTTTAAATCTTTTTCCTGCGCCAATAATCCGCTACTTATCCGTTTAAAATCAAATTCATTTACCAATTCTAAATCCCTTAATTCTAACAGGCGCAGATTTTTCTTATCCTTAAATAAATCCTTTGCCTCTGCATCGATTGCCGGGGCAATAATACACTCTAAGAACCCGCTTTTTAAAATAGCCTTTGCTGTCTTGGAGTCTAACTTCCGGTTTAAGGCAACGATACTGCCAAATGCAGAAAGTTTATCGCACTGCCAGGCAGCTAGATATGCCTTAACCAATAATCTATCTTCTGCTGCGCCGCAGGGATTATTGTGTTTAACTACAATTGCTGTAGGGTGTTTAAATTCTTTGACTAATTCCACGGCAGAATTTAAATCCAGGATATTATTAAAAGATAATTCCTTGCCTTGCAATTGTTTCATATTGGTCAAACCGCCGAGGGCTTGTTTTTCTTTATAAAAGCAGGCTTTCTGATGAGGATTTTCGCCATAACGCAAATCCTGTAATTTAGCAAAACTCAAATCCAATTCCTGGGGAAATATTGTAGTAGATTGACCCTGGTCAATAAAATAATTCTTTAAGTAATTATAGATAACACTGTCGTAATGACTCGTTACCCCAAACACCTCAATACCTAATTGACGCATTAGTGTCTCTGATAGACAACCGCGATTATTTTTTAATTCTTCAATAATCTTGAGATACCGCGCAGGATTACATACTGCCGCCACTGATTGGGCGTTCTTTGCTGCAGAGCGCAGCATGCTGGGGCCTCCAATATCAATATTTTCAATAACCTCTTCTATTGTAACAGTAGATTTTCGAATAGTTTCTTGAAAAGGGTATAAATTAATTACCACCATATCGATAAGGGCGATTCCCTGCTCTTTTAATGTCGCCATATGCTCTTGATTACTCCTTATTGCCAACAACCCTGCATGTATCTTAGGGTGCAACGTCTTTACGCGGCCATTGAGCATCTCAGGAAAACCAGTATATTCGGATACTTCTTTTACCGGTATATTATTTTCCCGCAGTAATTTTGCTGTTCCGCCGGTTGAGATCATCTCAACTCCTAACTTGTTTAACTCTTTAGCAAACTCTAAAATCCCTGTTTTGTCTGAAACGCTGATTAAAGCCCGCTTGATCTTAACCATTTCTACAATGACTCCTTTTCTTTAAAGTGTATAGGGCAGATTTGTTTATTTATTGAAACGGAAAAAAATCCAATCTCCGTCTTCGACAATATAATCTTTATTTTCCAGGCGCAGATGATTATTGCTGCGTGCCTGATTTAACCCGCCGTCATTAATCAAATCCTGAGAATTCATTGCTTCGGCACGGATAAACCCTTTTTGTATATCTGAGTGGATGCAGCCAGCTGCCTCCCAGGCACTTGAGTTTTTTCTAATAGACCAGGCGCGCGCCTGGCGTTCATTGGTAGTAAAAAATGAGATATAGCCAAAATAATTGTATGCCAATAATAAAAACCTATCTTTATCTTCTAGTGCCTGAGGGCTAGCTAAGAAAATCGGTTTTACAGTTAAAAGCGGATATCCTGAGATTATCCTTTGTTCTTCTTCATTTAAAGCCAATTCCGAGAGAAAAGATTCTTTATCAAGTTGTTCTTTAAAATTCATGAACAGCTTCTTTTCGGGCTCATTTTCGCTACGCGCAATCCGTAGTTCTACAAATTCTAAATCTGTTAAAATTAAATCTGCCCTTAAACCTTCAGGGGCAATAATACCATCAGCTTCTTTAAGTTTCTCTTGATCGGTTATTAATTCCACTTGGATATAAGCCTTTTTAGCAGAATTAAACATCTGTTGTAGTCCTTCAAGGCGCTTATCTACTAAATTGGCCTTGCCTGATAACCAACCCTCAATACCGAATATTCCAATTTTCATTATCCTTGTTCTTCTGCTTGTTTTTTAGAAGCCTGATATTGACTGATAATTGTGGAGGCTATCTTATGTGGAACTTCCTCATAATGGCAGAAGCGCATAGTATAGACTCCTCTACCGCCGGTAATAGAACGTAAGTCATTGGCATAGGTAAACATTTCAGCTAAAGGGACTTTGGCTTTTACCACCTGTGATTTTCCCCCGACTTCCATGCCCATTATACGACCACGACGAGAGTTTAGATCTCCGGATATCCCACCCAGATATTCTTCAGGGATTACCACTTCAACATCCATTATCGGCTCCAGCAACACCGCGCCCGCTTCTAAAACACCCTTTCTTAAGGCCATCGCCCCCGCAATCTGAA
This sequence comes from Candidatus Omnitrophota bacterium, assembly GCA_018895075.1. GTDB lineage: Bacteria > Omnitrophota > Gorgyraeia > Gygaellales > Profunditerraquicolaceae > JAHIOW01. The sequence continues at coordinate 18,704 of JAHIOW010000047.1, forward strand.
AAGCTAAATCGGAAGAATCAACGTCATGATAGGAACCGTCGCAGAGAGTAACGCGCATATCCACCAAAGAGTAGCCGGCAATAGCCCCTTCGGACATTGCCTGTAAAACGCCCTTCTCTACTGCCGGGATATAGTTTCTAGGGATAGCGCCTCCAAAAATCTTATTCACGAATTCAAACCCTTTACCTTTCTCTAATGGCTCGACTTGGAGCCAAACATCACCATACTGGCCACGCCCACCCGACTGACGCTTATACTTACCTTGAACTTTAGCAGTCTTTCTAATCGTCTCTTTATAAGGAACTTTTGGGGTACCTAACTCCACCTCTACATTAAACCGTTTTTTCATCCGACTAATCATTATATCCAGGTGTAAGTCTCCTAAGCCTGAAATAATTAATTCTTTGGTCTGCTGGTCTCGGGTTATTTTAAAGGTGGGGTCCTCTAAGCTAAGCTTAGTAAGGGCACCAGAAATCTTCTCTTCATCCTGTCGGGACTTTGGTTTTACTGACGCTGAGATTGCTGGTTCAGGAAAGATAATAGGCTCAAATAAAATCTGTTCTTTCTCATCACAGAGCGAATCAGAAGTCTGGGCCTCTTTTAATTTGGCAATGGCTACGATATCACCATAAGAGGCAACTTCAATGGGTTTTTGCTCTTTACCCTGGAGAATGTAGATTTGCCCTATCCTCTCTTTTGTTTTTTTATTTACATTATAAAAACTTGTATTGGATGAAAGAAATCCTGAAAAAACACGCAGCAATGTCAGCTGCCCTACATAGGGATCAGAGATCGTCTTAAAAATAAAGGCAGAGAAAGGGGCATCTGCCTTAAATAAAATCTGTTTTTTGACTTCGGGATTAAAAGAGTCTGCCCCTTTTATTTCCGGCCGTTCTAAAGGGGCGGGTAGATACCCAGCTATGGCATCTAAAATTCCAGATATACCTTGATCAGTTAAAGCCGAACCGGTTAAAACTGGAAATACCTTACGCCTGATTACTGCTTCACGTAGACCTGCAGTTAATTCCTCTGGAGACAGCTTTACCCCTTCTAAATATTTCTCCAAGAGTTTATCATCGCTTTCTACAATAACCTCCACCAAATCCGGCGTATCTATTGAATCTATCGTTGTAGCTTTCTTAGAAAGCCTATTCTTTACATTCAGTAAGATCTTAGCGGAATCCGCATCTTCTTTATCCAACTTATTTATAAATATTATGCAGGGTAAATTAAATTTTTCTAAAAGTTGCCAGGCCTGTTCAGTTCCTACCTCTACCCCTACCGTAGCATCTACTACTATAATCGCACTATCTACCGCGCGTATACCAGATATGAGCTCGCCAAAGAAATCCGCATAACCAGGAGTATCAATAATCTGAATCGTTGTGCCTTTATAATTACAAAATAGAAGACTTGAATTTATAGAATGCTTTCTTTCTATCTCATCAAAATTATAATCGCTTACGGTTGTGCCATCGGCAACAGTGCCTTTTCTTGTAGTGGTTTTGCAAAAATAGAGTAGGCTCTCTGAAAGGGTAGTCTTTCCTGATCGGGCATGACCTAAAAGAATCACACTCCTCTTATTGCTAACCCCCATCGGCATTACTCCTTTATTCTCAATATATGACTATATTAAATAGGGCTTATATTATAAGGGAAAGCAAAGAACACGTCAACCGTAGTATCTTGGTGAACTAAAAAATTATATAATATTAAGAAGGTGGGGTCAAGGAATAAAAAAAGCTACTCCAGGTAGGTATAGACTTTGCCTCTATAGTTGCGCAGGACGTATTTTCCTTTTGCCTGGGAGAGAACATAGTTCGGAGCTACAGGGATTTTACCGCCTCCGCCGGGAGCATCGATAACATAGCTAGGCACAGCATATCCCGAAGTATAACCCCTGAGCTTCTCCATGATATTTATCCCTACTGCAACCGGGGTCCTAAAGTGCTGGGTGCCTCTTACAGGATCACATTGATATATATAATAAGGCCTTACCCTTATCTTTAAAAGTTCATGCATAAGCCGCTTCATAATATAAGGACGGTCATTTATGTTTTTTAAAAGTACAGTCTGGCTGCCCAAAGGGATCCCTGCATCTGTGAGCATATCGCAGACAATCCTGCAACGTCCGGTAATCTCTCTGGGATGATTAAAATGTATACTAATCCAAATAGGCGAGTATTTTTTTAGCATAGCCACTAATTTCTCGGTAATGCGTTGAGGTAATGTTACTGGAACACGGGTACCAATCCTTAAAAATTCTACATGAGAGATAGAGCGTATCTTTTGAATTAGGCTTTCTATCTCTTCATCCTCCAGTACAAAAGGGTCTCCCCCTGAAATAAGTACATCTCTTATCTTTTTATTTGATTTTATATATTCAATTGCTGCCTCAAACCGCGAAGGAACATTAGACTTCTGGTAGTCACCTACTAACCTACGCCTGGTGCAGTGTCTACAATACATTGCGCAGTGTTCTGTAGCTAATAATAATATTCTGTCAGGATATCGATGCACAAGGCAAGGTGCGGGTGAATCTCTGTCTTCAGCACAAGGATCAACCATTTCATGGGGCCCCACCACTGATTCCGCAGCTGTGGGCACAGACTGACGCCTAAAAGGACAATTAGGATCTTCAGGGTCAATTAATGTAGCCCAATAAGGAGTTATTGCCATGGATAATCTTCCGCTTGCCTTCTTGATGCCTTTCTCTTCATCAGGAGTTAATTTGATAATTTGCGCAAGTTCTTCCTTTGTGCGGATTCTATGCTTGAGCTGCCATTGCCAATCCTCCCAATCCAAAGGATTCACGTCTTTATATAAACTTATCTGTTGATAATCGCGGGATCGCCTGAGAGTCCGAACCTGTAAAGGTATTTCCTGCAATTTTTGATTTTCAACTACTACCGTATTGCCCAATTCAACCTACTCCTTATTTAATTGAAACCGTATCTCCCCAGTGCGTAATTTAAGATTTTACCAACCATCTGTTCATAAGTGATACCGATCTCTTTTGCCAATAGAGGAAATACATCTTCTATAGACAAAGAGGGCAAAGGATTTATTTCCAATACATAAGGCCTGCCTCCCCTATCAACCCTGAGATCAATCCTAGCAAAATCCAGGCATTCTACCGCATTATATGCCCTTAAAGACAATTCGGAAAGTTTCTTTTTTAAATCTTGACCTATATGTGCCGGACAAACATATTCTAATCTATCGGATGAGATGCGTGCGAATGTATAGAATTTATCATTTAATTGAAGAGACCCATCTATCTTTATTTGTATAATAGGCAGTATTTGCGCGGGATTATTACCGACTATTGCCACTGTAAATTCTTGTCCACAGATAAATTCTTCCACTAATGCGGGTTGTTTATATGTGTTAATAACGTATTCTGTGCGAGTTTTTAATTCTTCCATATTCCCAACGCGCGAGGATTCGGCTAAACCTTTAGATGAACCTTCAAAGCGCGGTTTAACAATAAGGGGAAATTTTAGGTGATCAGCATCTACCAGGCTATCGACGGTATCTATCGTAAAAAATTTTGGGGTAGGAATGCCGTCGGCAATAAAAATCTTTTTTGCCATAACCTTATCTAAGGATAAGGCCAGAGTTAATGCATCTGCGCCTACAAAAGGAATACCCGCCATCTCCAACAACATCGGGACTTGCGATTCTCTATTCCTTCCGGAAACACCTTCAGAAATATTAAAAACAATATCTACGCCTAGAGCATTTATCGTTTCCAAAAGATTGTTTATATTGCCAATTCTTTTTACCTTGAAATTTTGGGATTCTATTGCGGAGACTAGTATATTGATAGTATCAGGATGGTCAAATTCTGCATGCGCATCCGGCGGGTCACCTGCTTTAGGCTGGTAATCTGTCTTTGAATCGTAGGTTAAACCAATTATTTTCATTCTAATATAAAAAATAAGGGCTCTTTTATTCTTAGAGCCCTTATTTTCTAACCTACTTTTTCCAATTTAGTTTATTCAACCTCGCTAAATTAATCTAAAATCTTTAATAAAATATTTTATTGCATTTATTTTCTATCAAAATGACTATTTTGTCAAGCATTTTTTAGAGGTCTCTGAAAAAATCCTTGTTTTGTAATTATGGCGCCCTGACTAATAGCGCGTTTTCTTTCCTTCGTTTTAATATTTAAAGAACGCCTAATCCATCTCTTATCCTGCCCTAATGGCTAAA
>JAHIOW010000048.1 GCA_018895075.1 Candidatus Omnitrophota bacterium
CGTTTTATCTTTTATTTCGTTATCTACCAATATGTTAGCATAAATATGAGAAAGAACAAGCATTTTTTCCGACGGGAGAATAAATCTCTCCGACGAGAAAATAGAGAAAATTTAGTCAGAGTTTTTCAGAGCTCTCTTCTTGTCTGTGTATTCCGGTCTGCCTATTTCCCGGTAGGCCTGGTATACCCTTCCCAGGTTATTTAGTAGTCTTGAGCTATTCGGAGAATACTTCAAGGTTCTTTCAAAAAAAAGTATAGGTTTCCTCCAATAATCATTCTGCCTGATTGTTAAAGACGAATAAAAAACCAATAGGCATATTGAAAGTAATATCGTAAAAACTCTCAAATTTCTCGTTCTGTACATACGACTTAAGCCGCCTGTCTTCTTCTGTTCGCCAAGCGCCTTTTCTAATTGCTCAGGCGTAATCACCCCGGCATCAATGAGCATCTGCCCTATTAGAATAATATTCCCTGTCGGCACTATATCTTCCTCTTACATTTCAGGGACTGTCCCCGATGGGGACTGCCCCTTCGTTTTAATATTCTTTCCTTTTAGATATCTCTAAATAAAGTTCCATTTCTAAGGCGTCAACAATCTTCTTGAGGGTAAGTAAGGATATATTTTCCCTCCCCCTCTCAATGCGGGATATGATTTGTTGAGAGGCCCTTAATTTTTTGGCTAATGCATCTTGGGTCAATCCTTTTAGTTTGCGTATAGACTTTATCCTCTCTGCAATCAATTTACAAAATTCATCTTGCGGCCTTGTAACGGCTATTGCTTTAGTGACAGATATTCCTTTATCCTTGTATTTTTCTTTTAATTTTTCGTATATTGCCTGCCAGAATTCTATACGCGGGTTATTCCAGGCATCCTTGCGCATTTGCCTTTTTATCCTATTCCAATTCTGCAAGAAAATCAAGGGTTTTAGATAATTCTTAAATACTTCTTTGGGGATATTCTTTCTGGAAAGCAACAGGCCCGACAAAGACAAAAAATGCTTACTTTCGGGTTCTTTTAATATAGATTGGGCCTTTTTAATGCTTATCTTCCTGTCCCAGAGCCAATCTCGTTTTAGAATCATATGGATTCAACCTCTTTTTCGATAATTCTGTCTATTTCCTTTTTGAAATGGCGTTCTATATCGCTATAATCAATATTTTTCTTTGATTGTAATTCTAAAAGCCCGGTTTTCATATCCAGGCGGCTATATGTGCTAAACCATCTTATAAGGGTCTCGCGCATCAGGGGGTTGCCGAACCTTAAGGAAAAGTCCGATAACTTCATAAATATCTGAGAAAGGCAATATAAATCATAGAAATCTTTTGCCTCCTGCCTGCCTCCTTTTGAAATTCTTTTACCTATGGAATCCTCTGTTTGCAGAGTGCCCGTTAGGGCATAAATTTTTCTAACATAAATATCCTCTAATGATAAAACTTTTATTCCGTTTATTATCTTGGCCGGCTTTATGCGCTCAAGATAATCCTGAACAAAATCTAACTTTAAAGACTCTTTTGCATTGATACCTATAGAGTAAACCAGTATTTTTACTCTATTTTTCCGGGCCTCTTCCGCGATAATCCCTATTTTCTTTTTTAATGTCAGCGACAAGAATTTTACTATTTCAAGCACCCTTATTTTACTAAAACTTTGCGTAAAAAAATCCAAATCTAAAGATTGGCGGTGGTTAAAATAATATAATGACAAGGCGGTCCCGCCACCCAAATAAAAATCATCTATTTTATTAGATAAGACTTCTAATACCTTATTCTGGTAATCTATTACCTTAGTCTTCATAATCGCAAGTATACAACATAAAAGTTGTTTTGTCAAGCACTTTTACAACTTTTAAGTTGTAAAAATAACTAAAAAAACTTCTTCATCATAAGATTTATATCCTCCCCCTCATGGTAAAGCTCTGCCATGGCCTCAGCCAGCAGGGGCGAAAACTGCTTGCCTGCAAGCTGCTTAATTTCTTTCACCGCCTCTTCTTTAGAAAGGGTGCGACTGTAAGGCCGGTCAGTGGTCATAGCGTCAAAGGTATCCGCCACAGAGATAATTGCCGCAATCAGCGGGATTTGTTCCTGCTTTAACCCTTCTGGATAACCTGTGCCGTCATATCTCTCATGATGATATTTTACGCCCAGTATGGAGTCCCCTAATTCCTTTATGGGCTCTAATATAGTGGCGCCAACCAAGGGATGTTGCCTTATTTTTTCCCTCTCCTCTTCAGTCAAAGCCTCTTCTTTATTTAAGATTGACTCCGGGATGCCAATCTTACCTATATCATGCAGGAGCGCGGCAATGTGCAAATGTTCTAAGAACTGATCATCAAAGGCCTTTTTATTCTTCTGGCCAAGTTTCTTGGCAACCTCAAGAGAAAGTGTGGTTACTCTCTGGGTATGGCCATGGGTATAATGGTCTTTGGCATCAATAGCCGCAGCCAGGGCGATAGTAGTATGAATAAAAAGCACATATTTTTTATTCAATTCTAATTCTAATTCCTTAAAAAGCTGGGCATTTCTTATGGCCATAGCCACATCTGAGGCCAAGGCACTAAAGAAATCCAATTCCTCTTTAAGAAATCTTGTTCCGTCTTTTTTCTTTCCCAGCAAAAGGATGCCCAATAATTCATTCTGGAAATAACTGCTGATACAGGCCTCTGCCTCAAAAAGGCCCATTTGATACAAGGCGCCTTTTAAAATCTGTTTTAAATCCGGCGTTATCCTTTTACTTAACCACCTTTTCCCTTGTTCATAGACCAGCGTTCCGTCAGATAAAAGTTTTCTTTCATGGCGTTCTTTGAAAAAACGGATGAGCAAATTATCTAAATCCATACGCACGAATTTAAGCGGAACCTTTAAACCTAATGCCCCCCTAGAATCTGTCAGGACATAGGTATTTTTTTCTCTATCGTGGAGCAATATCCCGGCGTGACTGACATTTACCTTGTGCACAATGGTGCGGATAATCATCTTAATCAGGGTATCCGGTTCGTGGACCAGGATCATGTTCTTGGCGGTATTTTCCAGTTCCCTCTTATAATTTATGCGCATAGTAACTTTAAGTTTTTATTTAAGCAATACCTTTAAGACAGTCTCTTCCAGCTCATCCAGAGCCAAAGGCTTATGGATATAGTCCAAGGCGCCTAGGCCCTTGCACACTTCCAATGATTTATCATCGTCAGAATCTTTACCGGTAACCATCACTACCTTTATGCCTTTATTCTTATTTTTTATACGCTTTAAGGTCTCAACTCCGTCTATACCATTCATTTTGATATCCAGTAACACCAAATCCGGCTTTTGCTTTTCTATCAATGCCAACGCCTCCTCCCCGCTGCCGGCAGTGGTTACCTCAATCTTTCGTTTACGGAAGAAATTTGCCCCGAATTCCCTTACATCTGCTTCGTCATCTACGATTAACAACCTTGCCATCTCTTATCTCCTTATTTGGCTATGGGTAGCTCCAGAGTAAAGCGCGTGCCTGTCTTATATTCAGAATCAAAATCAATCCTTCCCTTGTGGGTATCGGTAATAATCTTATTGATTACATATAGGCCCAGGCCTGTTCCCCGCCGGGAAGAAACCTTGGTGGTAAAAAAGGGAGTAAAGACCTTCTTTTTGTCTTCCTCCTTTACCCCCAGGCCATTATCTTTTACGATAATCTCTAATACGTTATCTTTTGGCTGCGCAGAGACGGTAATCCGGCCGCGATAACCTTCTTCCTGTAACATATTGCGCCTCTCTACAATGGCATCATAGGCGTTATCTATAAAATTAAAAAACATCTCCTGCAGTTGCGCCAGATTCCCTTTTATTTTGGCTAAGTCCTGGGGGAAATCACGCACAATATCTATCTCTGATAGTTTTACTTTGTATTGGGCCATCTCCATAGTGTTATCTAAAACAGTGTTTAGCTCCAGCGGTTCAAGCCCCTTATCTCCTTTACGGGAATATTTAAGCAACCCCTGAACTACCTGCCCGCCCTGCATCACGTTTGCCTGAATGCGTTCAAGAGCATACTTCATCTCTTCGGTAAATTTCTTGAACTCCGCGCTGCATCCAGAGGTATCGGTAATCTTAAGGGTATCCAGGGCATCGCTGGCAATCAAGGAAAGGGCATTAAAACGGTTATTTATCTGATGCGATAGCCCGTCAGCCATGGTTCCGATAGTGGCCATCTTTTCTGCCTGGGCAATCTGCTCCTGCATGGTTTTTGCCTCTTCGTAAAACAGGGCATTTTCAATAGCCAGAGCCGCCTGGGTGGCAAGGACCTGAAAGACACTAAGGTCATCGGGGGTATAAATCTGGCCGGAGATTTTATCTCCCAGGATAATAAGCCCCATAGATCTATCCTCTAAAAAGCTGGGGATGATTACCGATGCAGAAATCTGGCGCATATTTTCCTCTAGATTTCTATAGGTAATATCTCCAAAGTCTTCCATTTGGCGTTTTATCTCTTCGTAAATAACCGGCTGACGCCTGGTAGTAATCCAGGTAACAATAGGGCTATCGGCGGTTAATTTTGAATTGAATTGTTTGTTTTTGTTCCGGCTTGCCTGCAGGATATACTCATTGGTTTCCGAATCATGAAGATAAATTGCGGCAAAAGAGATACCCACGGTCTTGGTAACAATGTGCACAGTTAAGTTTAACAGTTTTTTTAAATCCCGGATGCGCGTCATACCCAATGCCGCCTGTTTTAAGGTGTTTTGATAACGCCTCTGTTCTTTGAGTAATCTTCCCTCAGCCCTGCGCTCAAGGAAGATGTAGATAAATGGCCCCACTGTGGCTAAGGCGGCCATCAAACTCAAAGGCCCTACCCACCAATTAGCGCCCATAATTTCAATAAGCCATTGCCTCAACCAACCTGTTACAGCAAAGGGTATTCCTAAAACCAGGGTATAAACCGCAATAAAGATTCCTGTACGGGTAATAGCAACCGTAATATCCATGAGACGGTAACGAATAATAGAGTAGGTCAGGACTATCATGCAGGCCACAACCAAAAAATCGTGGGGGAAGAGCTCACGAAGCCCCAAAGAGGTGGAAAAATGAATTATTCCACTAAAAAATGCTAATAAAAAACCGGCAAATACATACCTTATTTGATTTTTTTTAGAACCACTCGATTCTCTTATACCAAGGTAAAGTTTATAAAAGCAATATAAACAGACAATTCCAAAGTACAGAATGAATATTATATATAAGGGGCCTCCTACTATTGAGAAATACGAATTGGCCCTTTTTATATTTCTTATAAAAATCGGAGAGAACAAAAAAGGCAAAAAGACTAAAATCGAGGCGATAAAAGAGCCCTTAATTAATTTTCGTTCTTTGGGGACTTTTTCGATATCTAGAACAGTTAGCCCAAAATTCAGAAAGGCGGGAGCTGTAAAGATAGCGGCAATATAAACAAGGCGGGTGAAAAATAACGATTTTTCTGGCCACCCTATCCAAGCTAAAAAAGGAAAAAGGCACCATGTCCCAGCACAAAGAATAATAAAAATAATGGCTTTACGACTCTTATCTTGGATGCCTTTCAGATACACAAATAAAGATAGAGAAAAGGAAATCGCAAAAGCTATTATTGAGGAAATAGTGTAAGTATTCATCTATCTATTGTCCTGCTGACACCTTGTAAGTGAGAGGTTTTTTGCCAGAAATAATTCATTTCTCCGAAAGGACCGCCGCTTTTACAAGTACCTCCGTGTGTTGAAAGATATGGAGAAAAAGCGATATGGCGAGAGTTAATTCTAAACATCCCGCAATTATCTAGTTGTTTAGCAAATTTTCGCATATATTTTGCTGAAGATATCCAAAGAGAAGTCCGAATGCCATAGTTGTGCTTATTGACAAATCGAATAATCTTTTCGAAAACTTCCTCATCTGTCCCTGTAACAATAATCAATGGTAAAAGAGGGAAGAAGATTTCTTCTTTTATACATCGCATCTCGATTGCTTTCTTGATATCTATAACCTCTAAAAGCGTAGGCCGTAAATACATTCCCTCGGGATCAGGACAATTTAAATAATTAATACGTTCGTTCCCATAAAGAACTTTTGCCCCTTTAACAAGAGCATCATTAAGAAAATCGGAATAATCTTTAATTTTTCCTACAGGAGCTAGGATTGTATCTGGATCGCTTGGTAGAGAAGCTTTTATGGTTTTCGTTTTCTCGATCATTATGCGTAAAAAATCATTATATGCCTCATAATGTATGAGCGAAATTTTAGGAACCATGCATATTTGGGTTGAACCGAGAAAACAATCTAGCAATGAATCGCTAGCCTTATTCAAATCACCATCTTTCCAGACTGCTAGTATATCATTTCCTGAGAGTTCCAGAATCGATTTCTTACCAGCCTGGAATATTTTGGTGCCGATTTCCAATCCTCTTTTACTGTCTCCAAAGAAAATTATATCGTTTACGTAGGCACTCTCTAACCATTCATCCATCATTTTTTTTGGATTACCTACCACTAGATTTACAGTACCTAAAGGGCAGTTATTCTTTACTATTGCTTCATAAACAACTTCCCTCCAAAGGAAAAGAGTTGACAATGGGGCTCTTAAGGAAGGTCGGACAACTATGGTATTACCTGTAATCAAAACAAGAATACCATTGTAGGAATCGCTTGCAGAAGCATTTGCAGGTGTTGTCATACAAACAACGCCGTCTGGTTTTCTTGACCAATAAAGAATCTCTTTATTGTACCTACCAATCTCATGTCGGACTTGTGTACAATAAAAATCTATTGTTTCAGGACATGTTCCCATCCGCATCCCCTCAAATTCCCACTCTGCTAACTTTCTAGGATGTCCCTCTATCATCATTAATTTAATAAATTCTTCTTTCTTCTTAAGTAATAAATCATAGCAATCCAAAAGCATCTTTTTTCTTGTAGCCAATGAAACCTTACGGAACTTTTGAAAAGCTTTATAAGCTGACTCAATGGCGAGCTGATTAGTTTCATTATCTCCAAGACAATATTTTCCAAATACATATTCGTTTGCCTCTTTGGAATCCTCTTGAAGCTTTCCTATTTTAATATCAGTCATAACTCTAAAAGTATTTTTAAAATCACTTATAAATTTATCCGAATATGGAAAATATCCATAACGTCCCGTATCTAGGTCCTTCCCTTCGACTAAAAGTGTAAACTTTTTCATATTAGTTACCCCAAAACATTTTTAATTATTCGCAGAAATTCCTTGTTATCAAAAGGTTTATATAAATAGTCAAATACTTCTAACTCTTTTGCGCTCACATACTTTTCCATATCGGCATAACCTGTAATCAATACTTCGGGAACTGGCTTTTTGTTTGAGTTTTCTAAGTGCGCACGAATTCGTTTAATAGTTTCTATACCATCCAGTTCAGGCATTCTGACATCACAGATAATAAGGTCAAAATCATTTTTTTTAACTTTATCTATGGCTTCCTCTCCACTCTTAGCTACAGTTGCATTGTATCCTTCAATGCTCAATAGTTTTAACAGACTTTCCGTAACTAGCTCTTCGTCATCAATCACCAGAATCTTCTTTGCCATTTTTAGGTTCTCCTTAATTATAGTAAGTTTGCTTTTCTATAGCTTCCTTTGTAGTTTGTAACAATGTCTTGATATCAAAGGGTTTTTCTATATAACCTGCAGCCTGTAATTCCAAGGCTTTCTGGTACATTTCTTCTTTTGCATAGGCGGTGATAAAGATTTCAGGAATAGGTTTTTTATGATTTTGTGCTATATGCTCTCTGATCTTTTTCACGGTTTCTATGCCGTCCATATCAGGCATTTTTATGTCTGACATGATTAGATCAAATCCATCCTCTATCATACGTCTGAGTGCTCCCTGACCGCTTAGAGCTGTGATTACCTTATATCCTTCTCTGGTCAGCAATCTTTTTAAAGTCATTAGTACTAATTTATCATCATCAATTAACAGAATCTTCTTTGCCATTTTTAGGTTCTCCTCGTAATTAAACTTCTATTTTTAATTTGTTTTCTACTTTTACCTTGGGTAATTTTATAGTAAATGTAGAACCTTTATTGAGTTCAGACTGTACAGTAATCATACCATTGTGTTTCTCGATAATCGCCTGGCATATTGAAAGACCAAGGCCGGTCCCTTTTCCCACCTCTTTGGTAGTAAAAAAGGGGTCAAATATCTTGGAGATTTTTTCCGGCGCTATTCCCATACCTTCATCCTTGATATTAATCTTTATCCAGTCATCGCCTTTTGAAAAGGATATACGTATATCGCCGCTCTTTTTTATCTGCTTGATAGCGTCCCTGGCATTTAAGATTATATTCGTCACTACTTGTTCTAATTCATTTTGATTACCCGTAACTAGATATCCATCGCCTTTGGCCTCGCTGATTATCTTGATATTTTCCTGCTCTAACTGATAACCCAGGAAAGCAGTTACATTCTTAATGACGTTCAATAAATCTACCTTGGATATCTCTGCAGCCTCTAAGGGTTTCTTGGCATAGGCCATTAATTTCTGCACAATTGTGCGGCAGCGCTTGGTTGCCTCCTCTATTAACTCCAGAGATTCCCGGTCCAATTTAGCGTCAATTTCCCCGCCCGAAGCCAAAAGCATCTGCACATTGGTTAATATTGCCGTCAATGGATTATTTATTTCGTGAGCCACCCCGCCTGCCAGGGTGCCCATAGTAGCCAATTTTTCTACCTGAATAAGCTGTTTCTGCACCTCCATTAATTCCTTTGTCCTCTGCCTGACCTGCTCTTCCATATTGCCATAAAGCAATGCGTTCTCGATAGCTACGGCAGTATGGCTGGCTAAAATAGAAAAAATTCCTAAATCCTCCGATGAATAAATCTTTCTAGAGAGTTTATCTCCCAGGATAATAAGGTTTGATAATTTATTCTCAAGAAAACTGGGTACAATCACCTCGGCATTCAAGGACTGCATCTGCGTTACTAATTCCCGGGAGGCATAATCAAGATCGCCTTCTGAATCTATTCTTGCCTCTTCATAAACCAAAGGTTCTCTATGATCCTGCAACCAGGCAATCAAGACGTTTTTGCTGCTTATTGAATGTATCTGGTCCTTTTTTAAATTACACCCTGCTTTCAAAATAAACTCATCTGCCTGTTCATCATATAAATATATTGCCGAATGAGAAATACGCACCTGCTCGGTAACGGTATCTACAACCAAATCCAATAATTTTTGTAAATTATGGATACGCGTCATCCCGCCTGCAGTCTGCTTTAAGACTTCGTGGTAGCCTCGTTGTTCTTTAAGCAGCCTGCCTTCGGCCTTACGCTGCAGGTATATATAAATAAATGGCCCGAAAGTAGCTGAGGCCGCCATCAACCCCGCAGGCAATACCCACCAATTTATGCCCCAGGTCTCAACAAGCATTTCCTTCATCCGGATCGCAATGGCGAAAGGTAATCCTAAAAGTATGGTATATACCGCGATAAAAATTCCCGTGCGGGTAATAACAACTTTGATATCCATAAGGTGGTGCTTCAAAATGGCATAAGTCAAAATCCAGGGATATATAAATATGAAGAGGTCGTGGGGTATGGGTTCTTTATTGGTATAGGTTGCTACGAAATGTATTATTCCGCTTATAGAACCGAATATAAATGCCCAGGTTACATAAATCAATTGGCTCCTGCGGTAGCCTCTGACAGTCTTCAATTCAATAAAGAGCTTAAAGAAGATGTTCGTAAAAATAACCGCAAAAAATATCATGAATGGGAAATATAACGGCCCCGGTTCAGGAGAAAAGCTGGGAGCAAAACGCCTTACATCCTTAACCAGTAAAGGGGTAAAAGAAACAGCGGCAAATAATATAGAAACGATATAAAAAACAATGAGCTTCTTTTTCTCTTCGGTTTTACCCAATAGGCTAATCATAAAATAAAACCATGCGGTAGGAACGAATACGGCAAAGATATATAATAAGCGGGCGATAAGAAGGGCGTTATAATCGCTTTTTGGCAGGCTGGTTAAAAAGGGAAACAGGGTCCAGATGCCCGTAAATACGGTTGCCAGAAAAAATGACCTGTTCTGACTATTCCTTGCGCCTTTTAAGATAACCGGGATTGCAAAGAAAAAACATGCTGAACTGGCAATAAGCGAAGATAAAGAATAGGGATTCATTTTATTTGCTTTATCTTCTCTATTATTGAATTATCTATCAATCTATCCCCCCAGTAAAAATCCGAGATTTCAAAGCCGTGCTTTTTGCCTAACTGCCTTATTTCTTCTATCTTTTCTGAAGTAATATTTCCCCTGCCAAAACTATAACTTTCATAACGTTTCTCTAAAGCCAGGATTATGCCTTCAGCAAAGCATCCATAAATTATATTTGAAGAAGGCAGGCCTAAGTCAAGAGGAAGAAACAAGGGCGTGGGAGATTTTGACAATCCTCCGGAGAAAACCAGGATATCCTCCCTGCTTACCGGGGCATAGGAAATATTCTTAGGATATCCGATATCACAGATAATGGAGCCGGGTTTAAACCAGCCTATATCCAGGATTGAGGAACTAACGCTGGCAGCGGCAATGATAATGTCTGCATCAGAAACCGCCTTTTTATTATCTGTAGTAGCAAAGACCTTTGCCTTTTTTCTCTTTTTTAATTCTGCCTTTAGCCGGCTTAAATTACTTTTTGTCCTGCCGGTAATAGTCAGTTGTTTAACATTATCTACCAGGGCCCTGGCGCAGGCGCTCCCGATGTCCCCTGTGCCCCCTACGATAGTGACTTTTAGAGAGGCAATATCTAAATTTAGCAGCCCGGCTGCCTTAAGGACTCCGTCGATAGTCATCGCTGCGGTAAAGGTGTTGCCTGTAGTCACTGCAATATCCACCTCCTGGGCAATCTCATGGCCGACCCTTTCAGCTACGATAGAAGTAAATCCGCCCAGGGTAACAATCCCAATCCCCTGTTTCTCGGCAATCTTACAGGCCTTTACTACCTTAGAAAATACAGTCCAGATATCTTTTTCTACCATATCGGGGATAAAAGTAGCGATTATAAAACAGCCATTTGTGGTGTTGCCTGCCTTAGATTTAAAATCTTTGATGTCATAAAGTTTAAAAGACGGGCTGATGTTAAAAAGATGGCTTATAAATTCAAGCGAGGGCATAACAAATTTAGGATTTAACATCTTAAAGCACCTGTCTAGGTGTTTGAAATTATAGGGATGGCCGATGATGCCGAATCCTGATATCTTGTCAACCAAACCATGTTTATAACCGGCATACCTCATAGAAATTGACCTTTTTTCCAGGG
Organism: Candidatus Omnitrophota bacterium; assembly: GCA_018895075.1. Classification (GTDB taxonomy): domain Bacteria; phylum Omnitrophota; class Gorgyraeia; order Gygaellales; family Profunditerraquicolaceae; genus JAHIOW01. The sequence continues at coordinate 11,280 of JAHIOW010000048.1, forward strand.
CTTCCAGTATGGCCTGGAAATTCCGGGTAAGTATTTTCTGGAGATAGGCCTTTGCAAAATCCTTGATTGCCGGTATCCCCACCCTTAAAGAGACATTCACAGTTACCTGGGTCCCTTCCTTATGGTCAGCGAATCTCCATTCCCCCTTAAAATCCTCCAAATCTCCCTCAATGGCCTTAAAATAAATCCTGTTTTGCTTAAGGCTGAGCGTCTCCTCTTCGGTCCAGCTTATGGGAACGCCATTAACCTCGATCTTCCAGCTCGTTCTAATTTTATTGCGGCTCTTTTGAATAACCCTTGCCTCCTTAACATTAGCTATATAAGCCGGGAATTCCCAGACTTTAACAATAAGGCGGATTACCTTCCATTTGGCAGCAGGTATGACTCTTGATACACTTATCTCTATTAAATCTTTATCCGGCATCTAACATCTCCTGGATTATATTTTTAATCTTAGAAATCCCTTCCTGTAAATATATATCATCAATTACATCATCAAATTCTTTCAATAAATATACTGGTTTGGCAATCTTTAGTTTTATGGGCACAGGCTTGGGAAATTTGGCCGTTACCGGCAGGGCCTGATAAGTTCCCAGAATAGCACAAGGGACAATTGGCCTACCGGTTGTCAATGCCAGGACAGCCGCACCCCTTCTGAATTCCCTTAAATTTCCGTCCCGGCTGCACCCTCCTTCCGGGAATAAACCCACAACCTCATTTTTCATTAAATAATCAACTGCCTTTTCAGATGAAGCGCCGGTTGGTAAGGCCTCTAATCTTTCCAGAGACCACCTCAACCAGGGTATACTATATAGGAACCTGGAAGATATACAGTGAATTTTCACGGGGACGGCTGCGGCAATAACAAAGGAATCCATGAGACTGGAATGATTAGCCACTATAATAAAATTATTTTTCTTTGGTAGATTCTCTAAACCCTCCACCTTAAGCCTAAAGAACAATTTTAATACTATTTTAGATAAGGCCCTGAATATCGCATACCACATACTTTGAACCTGTTCCCAATAATTTTATTTCGTTGCTTCGCTAGTCGTCCTTTTTTTAGCTGGCGCTGACCTGGGCCCTACAGAGATAATAATGGTAATATTATTGCCACGGGGCAATATATTCACAATACAGCTTTCTTGATCCCGCTCAAAATTAAGGATGCGCTGGCCATACTCAATGACATTAATCGGATTCCAATTATACATCAGCATCTGTTCCTTAAAGAAATTTACCACCCGTTCCGGGTCTGCCTTTCCCCGATACTTAAGTAACCCTGACCTGAAATTACCGCTCTGAAAAGAGTAAGACTCTTCGGGAATCAATCTAAACCCTACTGGTATTGGAATATCGCCGAATTTAAAAACAGACTGCGGCTTAAGCATCAAGTCAAGCGTAGAAGAACCTTTTTTATAAATCCCGGCGCAACCTAAAAAAACAAGCAGAGAAAAACAGAGAAACAAAATAACCAATATATTTTTCCTCATTTCCCCTTTCCTTTCTTTAAAATGAACCTCTCTACTTTTTGATAAATATTTTTTATATCCTTTTGGCTCAGGCCCGCCCTTCTGCCTGTATCTATTAACTGCGCGGGGGTAATTATGTCTTCGGGCATATGGCTATCAGAGCTTAGGATTAATCTCGCCCCCCACTTTAAGGCATACTCTACTACGTGAGGATTGGTATCCCGGTGATTTTTACGGGAAGTCACTTCTAAAAATATATTTTTTCTCTTTGCCAGTTTGACATCCTCCTCGCTGATTAAACCGGGATGAGCCAGGATATCAATATCTGCCTCTAAGGCTGCCCTATTCGTCCCTTCTACTACCGGCTCAGCCAGGGTCTGGCCATGGGCAATAATAATTTTTATCCCTTTTGCCCGCGCATATTTGGCTAAAGGCCTAAATTGCGTTGGCGGCAGGTGGGTCAACTCAATGCCAGGCAGGACCTTGATCCCTGAATCTTTCGGCCAATGGCTGCTAAATTCTAAAATCGCATCAGTGGCTGGTTTGATGTTGCTGTAGTCGGCGTGGTCAGTAATAGCTATTGCCTTATATCCCAGAGATAGATAACGCATAGCTACCTCTGATGGCAAAAGCGCGCCGTCGCTTAATAAAGAATGCGTGTGTAAGTCGTACATACTATTTTATTCTTTATCAATATTTAAATCCGAAAAGGTATTCTTCACCTCATCTATCCAACCAAGAATTCTAGAATATAAGTCTTTATTATGGATTTTTATTACACAAGTACCTTCATATAATCTATTTTTTCTTAACTCAATTGCTTTTAACTTTTTTGAAAAATCCATGTTATTTTATGCGCCTGGGTGGATTCGAACCACCCGCCTAGGCCTTAGGAGAGCCCCGCTCTATCCAAATGAGCTACAGGCGCATTTAATACTTAATTAGCGAATAAACCGGATACCCTTTTAGTTTATCAGCGCCTTTTAAATCCGTAAGTTCGATTAAAAAGGCAATGCCTGCAATCTTACCCTGCAGCTGCCCGATGAGCTTAGTTACTGCCTCAACCGTACCTCCGGTGGCTAAAAGGTCATCCACGATTAAGACCTTATCGCCGGGATTAATGGCATCATGATGCATCTCTAAGGTATCTGTGCCGTATTCTAAATTATAAGTTACAGAGTTTGTTTTCGCCGGCAATTTCCCTTTTTTGCGCACCGGCACAAACCCCGCGCCTAATCTTTCGGCAATTGCCCCTCCTAAGATAAACCCCCTGGCTTCCACTGCCACTACCGAATCTATATCTTTATTTTTATATTTAGTCACTAAGGCATCCACTGCCAGCTTAAATGCCTTTTTGTCTTTTAATAATGTGGTTATATCTTTAAATAAAATCCCTGGCTTAGGAAAATCAGGGATATTGCGAATGCAATCTTTTAGCTCTATTTTTTTCTTTCGCATCTCTTTTCACCTCTATTGTAACTGATTAAAATTCAAATACTTATATCATGGGGGAGCGTCCCCAAGTTTACTGATACCACTCTTTTTCCTGCTCCTGGATAAATCGCCTTAATTTCTTCAATGCCTCATTTTCAATCTGGCGCACCCTCTCCCGCGAAACCCCTATCTTATCGGCTACCTCAGCCAAAGTATGTATTTGGCCGTTTACCAAACCAAAACGCATATCTAAAACCTCTTTTTCTCTATTCGTCATTATCTCCAAAAGGCTAGCTACCTTTTCCTTATCCAAAAAATACTTAATCTCAGCGTCAGGCGGCGCGGTAGTCTGATCTTCAACTATATCCTCAACCTGGCTCTCGCCCTCTTCGCTAATGGGCGCTTCCAGCGAGGAGGTCTGCGCAGACAACCAGAAGTTTATCTGCTCTGTCTTTTCTTTAGATAGTTTCATTTTCTTGGCAATCTCCCTGTCCGAAGGCTGACGTTTTACTTTTTGCGATAACCGCTCTTTTGTCTTTTTCCATTTAGCAATGAGTTCGTTCATATAGACCGGGATGCGGATCAGTTTACCCTGCTCGGATATTGAGCGAATAATCGCCTGTTTAATCCACCAGGCGGCATAAGTCGAAAATCTAAAACCCTTTTTCGAGTCAAACCTATCCACTGCCTTCATTAGGCCCAGATTGCCCTCTTCAATTAAATCCAACAGCGGTATCCCCAAATGCATATATCTTTTTGCAATATTAATTACCAGCCGCAGATTCGAGCGGATCATCTTCTTGCGCGCCTGCTCATTACCTTGCTTTATTTTCTTATCTAATGCCACCTCTTCTTCAGAAGTTAATAAAGGGATATTCTTTATCTCTTTTAAATAGGTCCTTAATGCTTCCATTTTACTTTTTAGTCTTCTCTTTTAATACTGCTTGCGCAGCAGCTAATTTTGCAATAGGTATCCTAAAAGGCGAACAGCTGACATAATCCATGCCCAGGCGATGGCAGAATTCTACAGAACGCGGCTCGCCGCCGTGTTCGCCGCAGATACCTACCTCCAGGTTCTTGTTTGTCTGGCGGCCCAGCCTTATGCCTATTTTCATTAGCTCTCCGATCCCTTCCTGGTCAATACCCTGGAAAGGGTCTTCGGCAAGTATGCCTCTTTCAAGGTAATCGGGAAGAAATCTGCCGATATCATCCCGTGAGAAACCAAAACCCATCTGAGTCAAATCATTGGTGCCGAACGAGAAAAAGCTTGCTGCCTTTGCTAATTTATCGGCAACAATGCAGGCACGCGGAATCTCTATCATCGTCCCCAAAAGATGCCTGATTTTTTTCAGGTTATATTTTTTCAGGACTTGAGCATATATTTTTTTAGCCAGCGCGAGCTGGTCATCCAATTCTTTAACATCACAGACTACAGGGATCATTATTTCAGGATACGGGTTCTTTCCTTCTTTAATTAATTCTGCGGCTGCCTCAAATATTGCCCGTATCTGAGCTATGCTTACCTCAGGATAAGTAACTCCCAGGCGCACGCCCCTGTGCCCCATCATCGGGTTTGACTCATGTAAATCTTTGGCGCGTTCTGAAAGTTCTTCCATAGTTATATTTAAATCCCGGGCGAGCTGCTCCAATTTTGCCTGGTCCCCGGGGACAAATTCATGCAATGGCGGGTCTAGAAGACGGATAACTACAGGCAAACCATCCATTGCCCGCAAAGTTCCCTTGATATCTTCTTTTATATAAGGCGATAATTCATCCAGCGCCTTTTTTCTTTCTTCTTCGGTTTTAGACATTATCATCTTGCGTAATATAAAAAGCGGCTGGTCGGAATTCTTGCCGTAAAACATATGCTCAGCGCGGAACAGGCCGATGCCTTCTGCGCCGAAAAGCCTCGCTTTCTGCGCATCCTCGGGAGTATCGGCATTGGCGCGAATACCCAGTTTCTTTATCGGATTACAGAGTTTCAAAAAATCTCCTAAGAGCTGATTTTCTTCGGAGGCATCCATCATAGGAAGCCTCTCTGCATACACATATCCCTTGGTGCCATTGAGGGTAACCCAATCGCCTTCCTTAATCACTTTGCCATCTATATGAAACTCTTTTTTTTCATACTCTATGCGTAATGCCCCGCATCCCACAATACAGCATTTTCCCCAGCCCCGGGCAACCAACGCCGCATGAGAAGTCATCCCGCCCCTGGCAGTTAAAATTGCCTCTGCGGCGCGCATGCCTTCTACATCCTCAGGATTGGTTTCCTCGCGCACTAAGATTACCTTCTTGCCTTGTTTTTTCCACCCTACAGCGTCGATAGCGCTAAACACTACCTGTCCGGTTGCCCCGCCCGGCCCCGCAGGCAAACCTTTGGCCAACGGCTTTTTGGTTAATTCTACCTTGGGGTCAATTATAGGATGGAGTAACTCATCAAGTTGCGCAGGCGTAACGCGCATTACCGCCTGTTCCTTGGTAATTAATTTTTCTTTTAACATCTCCATGGCCATGCGTATTGCTGCCGGGCCATTACGTTTTCCTACGCGGCACTGCAGCATAAAAAGCCGGCCCTTCTCAATGGTAAACTCGATATCCTGCATATCGCGATAGTGTTTCTCCAGGCGCAGCTGTATATCAAAAAGTTGCTTGTATATTCCGGGCATTATCTTTTCTAATGTCGACAGTTCTTTATTGTGTTCTGATTTTGAATAGGCGTTAATGGGCGCGGGGGTGCGTATGCCGGCCACCACGTCTTCCCCCTGGGCATTAACCAGGTATTCGCCGTAAAATTTATTTTCGCCGTTTCCCGGATTACGCGTAAAAGCCACCCCGGTAGCAGAATCGTCTCCCATATTCCCAAAGACCATGGTCTGCACATTCACTGCTGTGCCCCATTCATCAGGGATACCTTCTATGCGGCGGTAACTGACCGCGCGCTTTCCGTTCCAGGAAGCAAACACCGCCCCGATACCGCCCCACAATTGCTTGGAGGGGTCATCAGGAAACTCTTTACCCAATACCTCTTTTATCTTTTGTTTATATAAACGGCAGAGTTTCTTTAAATCCTCGGCAGTTAAATCCGTATCGTTTTTATATCCTTTTTCTTTCTTCATCTGCCCCATAATCTTCTCAAGTTGCTTGCGTATGCCCTGATCCTCTTTGGGCTCAATACCTGCGGCCTTCTCCATCACCACATCCGAATACATGGTGATCAGCCTGCGAAAGGCATCATAGGCAAAACGGCTATTTCCGTTGCTCATCTTTATTAAACCGGGTAAAGTCTCCTCGGTCAACCCCACGTTTAAAACTGTCTCCATCATCCCGGGCATTGATTTTCTCGCTCCGGAACGCACGGATACCAGAAGCGGATCCCGGGGATCGCCGAATTTCTTGCCCATAATTTTTTCTACTTTCCTTAAAGCATCCTCAACCTGTTCTCTTAAGCCTTTAGGATAGCTCTTTCTATTTTTATAATAATATATGCAAACCTCGGTAGTAATGGTAAAACCTGGCGGCACAGGAAGCCGTAAACCTTTATGCCCGGCCATCTCTGCTAAATTGGCGCCTTTACCACCCAGGAGATTCTTCATGCTCTCATTTCCCTCTGCCTTTCCTTCGCCAAAGAAGTAAACATATTTTTTTGCCATCCCTAAAACTCCCTTCTTAGGGACACCCTTTTTGCTAATCGGGAGGGTGTCCCCTGATTATCTATTTAGGAGACACCCTTAGCTTTAGCTGAAAGGGTGTCCCTGGTGTTCAATTACTCAATTTATCTGAAAGATGCTCTTTTAATCTGTCTATAGAAACCCGCTCCTGTTTCATCGTATCCCTATCGCGGACGGTTGCCTGCTTATCCTCCAGCGACTGCACGTCTACAGTCACGCAATATAGCGTGCCTACCTCATCCTGCCGGCGGTAAAGTTTACCGATACTGGCGGTATCATCATAAACAGTAATAAAACATTTCTTTAAATCCTGCGCTATTTTTCTGGCCAGTTCCACAATCTGAGGCCGGTTCTTTAAAAGCGGTAACACTGCCACCTTTGTCGGCGCTAAATTTTTATCTAATTTTAAGACCGTACGCAGGTCATCTTTGACCTTCTCTTCATAATAGGCATCCGCCAAAAACGCCAATACGCTTCTATCTATGCCGCCCGATGGTTCAATGATATAGGGATAAAATTTTTCTCCTGCCGCGTCATCAAAATATTTTAATTCCTTACTACTATATTCTTCATGTTGCCTTAAATCAAAATCAGCGCGGTTGGCAATCCCCTCTAATTCGCTCCATCCGAAAGGAAAGTTATACTCTATATCTGTGCAAGCCTTGGCGTAATGCGCCAGTTCATCTTTGGGGTGCTGGCGTTTCCTTAAATTTTCTTTTTTGAGCCCCAGGCCTGTATACCAATCAAATCTTTCTTTAACCCAGTATTCATGGAACTTATCCGCATCTTTAGGCTCTACAAAATATTCTATCTCCATCTGTTCAAATTCACGGGTGCGGAAGGTAAAATTTCCCGGGGTAACCTCATTCCTGAATGCCTTTCCTATCTGCGCCAGGCCAAAAGGCAACTTGGGATGCCTTGAGTCTAAAATATTTAAGAAATTAACAAACATCCCCTGCGCAGTCTCAGGCCGCAAATATGTATCTATACCTTGAATTTCAAGTGCACCCAATGTTGTCTTAAGCATAAGGTTAAAATCCCTTATATCAGTTAAACCTATGCCATCATGTCCGCATTCTGGACACCAATTAGGCTTTTTAGGATTCCAGCGTGGATCGTCTGATTTAATCCGCTTTTTACACACCAAACAATCTCTATATTTATCTTTAAAGCTCGAGATGTGCCCGGACGCTTCCCAGACCTTAGGGTGCATCAGGATTGCTGCATCCATACCAAAGATATCATCCCGGTCATTGACTACTGCCTTCCACCAGGCGCGCTTGAGGTTATTCTTTAACTCTACGCCGTAAGGCCCGTAATCCCAAGTGTTAGCCAGACCACCGTAAATCTCAGAGGATTGAAATATAAACCCCCGTCGCTTGCAAAGCGAAACTATTTTATTCATTAAATCTATCATAAGCCTTTATTTTTACACAGATTCCCCTGCTTGTCAACGTAATCTCGCACTTGTCCCCCTCATCTCTATTTCAACTTCTTTAATTCCTCTTCTTTAATCCGAAAGCTGTGTTCCTGAGCAGGAAATTTTCCCTGTATGACTTCATCTTTATATTTTTCTATTGCCTCGGAAATCAAAGAGGAAATGTTTATGTATCTCTTGACGAATTTGGGCGTAAAGCGCTCAAAGAGGCCGATTAAATCATGGGTAACCAAAACCTGGCCATCGCAGTTTGGGCCAGCGCCAATACCAATAGTGGGAATCTTTAATTTTTTGGTAATAATCTCAGCAATCTTATCCGGGACACATTCAAGGACCAGGGAAAAACACCCTAATCTTTCTAACTCCGTTGCCTGCTCAATCAAACGGCTAGCTGCCTCAGCATCCTTTCCCTGCACCTTGAATCCGCCTAATTTATCCGCTGTCTGGGGAGTCAGGCCAATATGCCCCATCACCGCAATCCCTGTTTGGATAATCTTGCGCGTGACATCCAGACACCGCTCAAACCATTCTAATTTTACAACATCACAGTTGGCCTCCTGGATAAATCTATGGGCATTTTTTACAGACTCATCAGGATTAATCTGATACGACTCATAGGGCATATCGCCTATAACCAGGGCATGCTTTACTGCCCGGGTAACTGCCTTAGCATGATGAATCATCTCTGTCATTCCTACCTGGGTGGTAGAATCTAATCCTAATACTACATTTGCTACCGAGTCACCTACCAGGATTATATCTACCCCTGCCTTATCAATCAAAGATGCCAGGGGATAATCATAGGCAGTAAGCATAGTAATCTTGCGTCTGCCTTTTAGCGACACAATATCTTGAATTGTAATTTTCTTATCGTTTTGCATATCTTAACCTCAAAAATTACTAGAATTACTAGTTAATGAGTTAATATATTTATCTATCTCCAAAGCCGCCTTCTTGCCTGTCCCCATTGCCGAGATAACAGTATCCGCGCCGGTGATAATATCGCCACCGGCAAAAACCCCGGATATGGAAGTCATCAGGTTCTCATCAACCGTAATTTTGCCATCATCCCTGGTTTTAAGGTTAGGCGTAACTTTGGGTAATAAAGGATTGGGGTTTTGCCCGATAGCCACAATAACCGTATCTACATCCAAAACAAAATTAGAATTTTTTATAGGCAGCGGCCGCCTCCTTCCTGATTCATCGCAGCCTCGAGCTAATTCCATCCTGATACACTCCAGCCCCTTTACAAATCCTTTTTCATCGCCGATTACCCTAACCGGCTGGGTCAAGGTTTTAAAAATAATGCCTTCGTCTTGAGCATTCTCGATTTCTTCTTTACGCGCGGGCATCTCATTCTCTGTGCGGCGATAAACTAAATTCACTTCTTTACCCATCCTCAGTGAAACCCGGGCGCAATCCACAGCCACATTACCGCCGCCGATAACCGCTACTTTATCGCCCAGGTTAACGGGTGTGGAAAATTCCTGGAATTTATACGCTTTCATCAGGTTTATGCGCGTCAAAAACTCATTGGCAGAATAAACGCGGTTTAGATTCTCTCCCGCAACCCCTAAAAACTGCGGCAGTCCTGCGCCCACAGCAATAAAGATAGCCTTAAATCCCTCTTGCAATAAATCCGCAATGGTAAAAGTATTACCGATAAGCGTATCTGTTTTTATCTGGACTCCCAGGCCTTTTATATATTCTATCTCATTTTGCACTATTTTTTTAGGTAGCCTGAATTCCGGGATACCATAGACGAGTACCCCGCCGGCTAAATGTAGAGACTCAAAGAGTAGCACCTGATAACCCATCTTAGCCAGGTCCGCAGCGCAGGTCAAACCTGCAGGGCCAGAACCCACAACCGCCACTTTTTTTAGTTGTCGGTTGTCGGTTGTCGGTTTTCGGTTTCTATCTGAGAGCTGATTTAATTCATAATCCGCAGCATACCTTTCTAATGCTCCGATATTTATAGGCATCTTTTTCTTATTTAATACGCAAACCAACTCGCACTGGTCTTCCTGCGGGCAAACCCGGCCGCAAACCGCAGGCAGGTTATTTTTCTCTTTTACCTTCTCTAATGCCTCCTTGCGCTTACCTTCTTTAATTAATTTTATAAAACCGGGGATATCTATTTTAACCGGGCAACCCTTTACGCAGGGCGCCTCCTTGCATTGCAGGCAGCGTGCGGCTTCTTTCTCTGCCTCTCCCTGGGAAAAACCCAAGGCTACTTCCGAGAAATTTTTAGCGCGTTCTTTTGCGGACTGCTGGGAGACTTTATTACGCATTGATCAAAACCTTAATGCCGGAATCAATAACTGGGCAACTTTAAAATAGATGATTAACCCTACCACATCCACAACACTGGTAGTAATCGGCCCGGCTAAGGCGGCAGGGTCAAGCCCAATCCTTTTGGAGAAAAGAGGTAAAAATATGCCTGTGGATATAGCCAGGATGGCGATCAGGACCATCGTCAAAGCCACAACTGTAGCCACAAGGAAGTCTTTCTGCAAAAGAAAGGCCCTGCCAAAAGCCACCGAACCTATAATCAACCCCATCAATATGGCGGCGCTAAATTCCAGTTTTACCACCCTAGAGATATTCTTGAAATTGACGTCGCCGGTAGCCAGGCCCCTGATAATGGTAATCGATGTCTGGGCACCGGCATTACCGCCGGTATCCAGCAGCATCGGTATAAAGAAAACCAGGGCCACCACCGAAGTTAAGGTATGCTCAAAACTCTTTAAGACCGTGCCGGTTAAAAAATCAAACACCAACAAAAGTATAAGCCATCCTGCGCGCCTTCTCACTAATTCAAATGTTGTCGCCCGGGCATAGCTGATTATCTCACCGCCCCGGGCGTCCATTTTACCGATTTCGTATATTTCCTTGGTTGTTTCTTTTTCCATAATGTCTACGATATCATCAACTGTGATTATCCCCAGGAGTATATTCTCTTTATCCACCACCGGCACATCCAGCAGGTCATACTTCTTAAACCGGCTGACTACTTTTTTTATATCGCTTTTTACATTGATCTTGATTAACTCAACGCTTTCCATGATATCCTTAATCAGGATATCAGGTGGCGCCTTTAATAAATCCTGCAAGGGGACGTTGCCTACTAATTTATGATTTTCATCAGTCACAAAGACGGAATAGATGTTCTCGCGGGATTCGGCGCGCAGATTTTCCTGCACAGACAATATGGCCTGCCTGGCAGTCATCTCTTTCTTTAACTCCACTAATTCCGTAGTCATCAAACTGCCGGCAGTGCCTTCCCTGTAAACCAATAATTCCCTTAAATCCTGCGCCTCCTCTTTGTTTATTAAACTAAAAAGCTTCTTAAATACCTTTTCCGGCAATTCTTTAAAGAGGTCTGCCCTCTCATCCGGAGCCATCTCGTTAATAACCTGGGCGACCTCAGTGTTATCTAAATTATTCAAGATGTGGGTCTGCTCAGGGAACCTTAAATTTTCAAATACCTCCACTGCCTTCTTAGGGCCCAGTAACTTAAAAACAAGTATCTTATTCACCGGCTCCAGGTATCTCCAGCCTTCAGCCAGGTCAATAGAATGGGTATTTTTCAGGCATATCTTTAGCCCGTTAAAATCTTTTTTCAGGATTAATTCTTTTATCTCCGGCAGGAATAAGGCAAAGACGTCTATCTTCTTACGCGCTGAATTTTTCATCTATTTTTTTCTCCTGGTCCTTAAATAACTCTAATCTTTTCTCTAACTCGCCGAAATCGGCTTGATGGCCGTCAAACTCCGGGCCATCCACGCAGGCGAATACAGTCTTACCTGCGACGCTGCATCTGCATGAACCGCACATACCTGTGGCATCAACCATAATCGGATTCAGGCTTACTGTGGTTTTAACGTCGTATCTACGGGTAAATTCAGAGACTGCTCTCATCATCGGCAGGGGCCCGATGGCGTACACCAAATCCGGATATCTGGTATTGGTAGACTGCTCTATGGTCTTAAAATATTCCTCTAACACATCTGTGACAAAACCCTTATGCCCGGCTGAACCATCGTCAGTGGCGATGAACAATTCATCGCAGACTCCCCTCATCTCATTTTCCAAAATGAGTAAATCTTTACTGCGGCTGCCGATTATACCGATGAGGCGATTACCCGCCTCTTTAAATGCCCTACAGACAGGATAGACTTCAGCCACGCCTACGCCGCCGCCGATACATATCACCGTGCCTATATTCCTAGCATCAGTTGCATGGCCCAAGGGGCCCAGGATATGGCCTATGCTATCACCGATATTAAGCGCCCCTAATTTCCTGGTAGTAAACCCCACTTTTTGAAATATCAAACTAATAACCCCTTTATCTTTATCCCAATTTGCTAATGTCAAAGGTATGCGCTCGCCTTGCTCCTCAATGATAATAACTACAAATTGCCCTGCTCTTGCCTTTTTGGCAATCTGCGGCGTCTCTACCTCTAACCTGATTATATCTTTAGCCAGATCTTCTTTATGAATTATTCGGGACATCTTTAGACTCAATGATTTTCATCCTGACATCAGGAAATCTTTTTTCTACCAGGGTAGAACCTTTTTCTTTTCCTAAAACAAATATGCTTGTTGCCAGGGCGTCCGCAGTCAGGCAATCCGGCGCAATTACCGTCACAGAAACCACACCGGAATCCAGGGGGTATCCTGTCTTGGGATTAAATATATGTGCGTAGCGTCTGTTGCCCTGTATAAAAAACTGTTCGTAATCGCCGGAGGTTGCTACCGCTTTATTTTTTAATTCTAAACGTTGGAGAAAAGCAGCGTGGCGCGGGTCTTTTACTGCCACCTTCCAGGATTTACCCTTTATGTCGCCTAAGGCATATATATCACCACCGGCATTGATCAGGCAATCCTTTATACCTTTTTCTTTTAACTTCTTTACGGCGCAATCTATGGCGTAACCTTTAGCCACTGCCCCCAGGTCTATCTTCATCCCCTGAACGCTAAATTTTACCACATTTTCGGCATTATTAAAAATAATTTTATCAAAACCTACAAGATTCAGCGCCTCTTTTATCTCTTCATCTCTGGGTAAATAATATTTTTTATCCGTAAACCCCCACAGATCCATCAGCGGCCCCACGGTGATATCAAATGCTCCATCGCTAAGCTGCCAGAATTCTTCTGCCTTTTGCAGAATATACAAAGTATCCGCACTTACCTTTAGCTCGCCGCGTTTATTTAATCTGACAACCTCGCTATCCTCTCTATATTTACTCAAGAGGCCTTCAATTCTTTTTATTTCAGTAAAGGCGACCTTGGCTGCCTCTTTATCCGGTGAACTAACCTCCACAAATGTACCCATCACTATGCGGCTGTCTTTATAGAGTTGCTGATTCTGACAACCGACTAAAAGCGTAAAACTCAAAGCGCAAAGCGCAAAACCAAAACTTAAAACATAAAACTTTAAACTTTGAGTTTTAACTCTACGCTTTTCGCTTTGCACTCTACGCTGTATCATTTTTTTATCGTCTTTAATAATTCCTCGACCGCAAGCGTATTAATCACTTCGTTTTTACTCAGCCAGCCGCGCCGCGCCACAGATACGCCTAATTTCATCATCTCCAGCTGCTCGGTGGTATGCGCGTCTGTGCCTATAACTAACTTTGCGCCTATCTCTTTTGCCCGACGGCAGTTCAGGTCATTTAAATCTAACCTCTGGGGAAAGGCATTTATCTCTAAAAAAGTATTTGTATCTCTTGCTGCTTTCAAAACTTCATCCGTATCTATATCGTAAGCATCGCGGCTACCCCATAGCCTGCCTGTAGGGTGTGCAATAATATGGGCATATTTATTCCGGCATACCCTGATAAGCCTCTTGGTCAACTGCGATTTAGATTGTTTAAAACCGCTGTGAATCGCTGCCACTACCACATCAAATTCTCTTAATGTCTCGTCTTTATAATCAAGCCTCCCGTCAGAGTCGATATCCGCTTCTGTGCCGTATAAAATCCTAAAACCTTTTATTTTTTTATTCAACTGCCCTATCTGGCGTCTCTTTTTCTTTAAATCCGCCACACTTAATCCGCCTGCTACCTTTAAACTTTGAGAATGGTCAGTGATGGCAATATAGGAATAACCCCTGAGTTTTGCTGCCCGGGCCATTTCTTCAATGGTATTGCCGCCGTCTGACCAACGCGAATGCACATGCAGGTCTCCTTTTAGGTCTTGGACCTTGATCAGTTCAGGTAACTGAAATTTTTGTGCCAGCTCTATTTCTCCGGCGTCCTCCCTTAATTCCGGCTCAATATAAGACATCCTTAACGTCTTGAATATATCCTCTTCGGTCTGCCCGGTGATAAATCTATTCTTGCGGAAAACTCCGTATTCGTTTATCTTCAGCCCCTTTCTTATGGCTATCTGCCTGATTTTAATATTAAAATTTTTAGAGCCCGTGAAATATAAGAGTGCTGCGCCAAAAGATTTTCTTTCTACCACACGGCAGTCTACCTGGATATCATCCTTTGTGCGTACCGAAGACTTGGTTTCTCCTCTGGCTAAAACCTCTCCTACATCAGGATGTTTGGTGAAGATATTCATAATTTTGTGCGGCCGGTCTGAAATTGCCAGGATATCAATATCGCGCACAGTCTCTTTCTGACGCCTCAGGCTTCCGGCGTAAGATATTTTTTTAACCCCGGCTAAAGCGCCAAGTGCTTTGATAAATTCATCCGCCACCTGGATTGCCTGCGCCAGAGTCATCCTCTCTCTCCCTCTTTTTAAGAGTTCGATGCCTTTGGAAATATTCTCAACGGTCTTTTTTTTGATGCCGAAAATTCCCTTCAGTTTATTCTTTTTTATAGCCCCCTCTAAACCCGCAATATTCTTTATCTTCAGTTTCTCATATAATAGTTTCGCAGTTTTGGGCCCCACCGAAGGAATATTAAGCAAATCTAAGAGTCCGGCTGGTATGGTCTTTTTTAAATCTTCATACACTTTTATTCTGCCGGTTTCCACAAACTCTTTTATCCTCTCCGCCAGATCCTTACCTATTCCGGGAATCTGTGTAAGTTTATCGCCCCTTATAAAATTTTCTATATCTTCGCTCAATCCTGCAATATTCTCTGCTGCCCTCTCGTAGGCGCGGATTCGAAAAGGGTTGCCGCCCTTAATCTCTAAGATCTTGACGATTTCGCGAAAAATCTCGCTGATTTTTAAGTTTTTCACAAATCCCCTTTGATTTCTCTCAGCGCTTCATTTTCTGGATCTAATTCTTCTGCCTTCAGAATATAAAGATTAAACTTATCTACGTCGCCTTTCTTTTTATAGGCCTGGGCTAACCGGGCATTAACAGTAGCAAAATCCGGGGTGAGTTTCACCGCATATTCTAATTCTTGAATTGCCTTATCAATATTACCGCCAACTATCCGGGGCGCGAGCAGATAAAACGTACCTAGCCCTAAACGCACCTCAGATAAATCCGGAGCCAGAGTTTTTGCTTTGACAAAAAAACCTCCTACTCTCGTGCCATAGGCAACCTTGTATAAAAATCCGCCTAAAGAGGCCTTTTTGGCATTTATGCTGCCCATCAGCATATAAACCAGGGCCTTATTTTCTCTGTCTAAATCCGGCTGCCCTAATACCTCCTGCAAAATACCAGAGGCCTCCTCAAATTTATCTTCATGATACCTCATATAAGATAGACTGATTAAACTTGATGCGTGAGCCGGATATTTAGATAAAATTTGCTTTAAAAGTTTTTCTGATTCTTGGAATCTATAAGTGCGCCGGAATATTTCGGCTTTCGCCCATAAGGCGCATAAATCGCCAGGCTCAACTAATAATATCTTCTCGGCCTCGGCTAAGGCAAGTTTATCTTTCCTTAATTTAAGATTTCTTAAGATATTTTTCCGGGAGCCATCTAAATCAAAAGGAAGACGCATTCTTTGTACTCTTCTTTTCTCTTGCTTAATTAAATGACTCCTCAACGGACAATATCTATCTTCAAACAAAAAAAACGGCACAACCGCCGCAACCAATATAACCAATACCAAAACATATTTTTTCATAATATGTTTATCGGGGACGTTTGTTAATAGTCAATTAAATTAGGTAACTCTTTAAGGGTATTGGGTAATTGGGATATCGGGGTCTGGTTATTGGGGGATTGGAATATCAGGGATAAAAGATTTATTATATATAACCAGTTGTGCCTAATCCCCAAATCACCTAATCTCCAAATCCTAATCACCTAATCCCCTAATCACCTTAACAAACATTAGCGAATTATTGGGCTATTACAATGTTACCGAAGGTGCCACCTTTTCGTCTAACCATAGTTTAATCTACTGCCAGGTTATAACTGGACTCAATGGTCTTTACCAGATCCACCAAAACCGAATTTACCGGCGTCGGTATCCTTAACTCCTGTGCCTGGCGGACAATCACCCCGTTAATAAAATCTATCTCTGTGCGCCTCTTTTTTAGAACATCCTGGAGCATACTGGATACGTTGCTGGCAGTGGCCTCGCAAACCGCTTCTACCTTTGCTAGCGGGTCATCATAGATGAGTTTTATCCTTTTTCTTTTGGCAATGCGGATGGCCTCCAATACCGCATCCTTTAAAATCCGCCGTGTCCCTTCAAACTCTATCAGTTTTCCATTATTCAGACGGGTTATTACCGTAAGCGCATTTATACCTACATTTATAATTAACTTTGACCATAAAAGGCCTTTTATATCCCGGGAAATCCTGGTCTCCAAACCCGCGTTATTAAAGATTTCACGGATTAGGCGCATTTTAGCCGGGATCTTGCCGTCTATGCGGCCAATTACAGTCTCGCCTCGCCCTGCGTGTTTTACGCATCCTGCATCTATTAAAGTTGCCCCCAGGTTAGTCACTCCGCCAACCACCTTCTCTGAACCTGCGGCCTCGGCAATAATTTCAATGTTACCCACGCCATTCTGTAAAGTCAGGATGCTTGTATTGTCGCTGATTAGAGGCTTAACATCCAGTATAGCGCGTTTGGTATCATAAGATTTTACACAGATAATTATCAAATCCGTATTTTCTATCTCCCTTGCATCGCTGGTGGCTTTAACCTGGGCCTTGTAGTTTCCGGAAATGCCTTCTACAATTACACCCTGTTGTTTGATTTTTGCGGCGCGCTCTTTATCTTTATCCAAAAGCCAGATCTCCTCTTTGCCCTTTGACAAAAAAGCGGCAAATAAACAACCCATCGCCCCCGGACCCACTATGACTATCTTCATTGTCCTACCTCCCCTAAAATTTTCTTTCTGTCATCCCGGATAACTCCTTATAGGAAAAATTATTCAATTTATTGAGAACCTTCTGGGACTTAAGTTCTTTTTCTAAATGAAAATCCAAAAATGCATTCAGTAATGTATTTAGCTCTTTTTTAATCTGTGGGTTCATGCCTAGATTAAGATTGGTTTTCAGGTCGTTCTTCTCGATATGCAAGATTGTCGCTACTGTACCTCTGAAGATAAGACGGGCGGCAGGATCCCGGCTCCTACATTCCGAACAGAGTAACCCCCCGAGATTTAAACTAAATTTGGATGGGCCGCTGATCCTTACGCCACAACAGACACAAGAATCAAAATGCGGTTTAAATCCGGAAAAGACTAACATCTTAATCTTAAATATGGTCATTATCTTATCGGGATTATTATATGTTTCCAACTCTTTAAGGCAGGCCAGAGCGAGATTAAAGACATCTTCATTTTTATCCTCCGGCGGCATAACTACATCTAAAAGTTCCATCATTACGCTGCCACAGCCTATCTTGATCATATTCTGCCTCATCAGATTAAAATTATCTTTTATCTCACATCCAGTTACAAGATGTAATGATGAATTCCTCTTTTTATAAAATATTATGTCGTTATAAGAAAAGGGCTCCAGCGTGCTGGAAAATTTAGCAGAATCCTCTCTTATGCCTTTTAGTATACCGCTGACCTTACCAAAATCCCGGGTATAGAAATTGGCAATGATTGATGTCTCGCGAAAATCACGCTTATTTAAAACTATAGCTTCGTTTTTATGGATAGACATTTTAATCTAATCAATGTTATATGTAACCCTAAGTGATTAAACAGGTTCTAGATGCTTAGGGTGGCACCTTGGGGAGCGTCCCCAGAGAGTGGTTAGTATATGGTTGGCTTTCTTATCCATCATCTGTCTTTGCCTGAGGCGTTTATCATCGTAACCTAAAAGATGAAGCAGGCCATGGATTACATACAGGCACAGTTCCTGTGATAGGCTGGTCTTATAGGTGCCGGCATTAACCAGGGCCGTATCCGTAGATATAAATATATCGGCAAATATATTATCTGAAATCGCAGGCTCGCTCAGGTCAAAGGCTATAACATCCGTAGGGGCATCCCTATCAAGATACTTTAAATTAAGTTTTCTGATTTCCTTGTCGCTTACAAAATAAATAGCTATCTCGCCAGAATTTTTTATGCCCTCTGATGACAGGGTATTAAGGGCTATCTTTTTTATCTTTTTCGGATGGATTAAGGCTTTCTTTTGGAGATTTCTTATGGTTATTTTCACTCTCTTTGGTTCTCTCTGGGTAGGTTATGCGGCTGTGGTATATCCCGCTTAATATGCGGATAAACGCTGCTGAGATTTTTTCTAAATCCTTAAGGGTTAAATCGCATTCATCGAGTTGTCCGTCAATAAATTTATTATTGATAATTTTATGCACTACCTCCTGGATATTCGCCGGGGTCAATTCCTTTAAGGCCCGCGTTGCTGCCTCTACCGAATCTGCTAATAAGACTACGGCTGTCTCTTTAGTATTAGGCTTAGGGCCCGGGTAACGGAAACCCTCTTCCTTAATCTCCTGGTGTTCCTCAAGGTTCTCTAAAGCCCGCCGGTAAAAATAATAAACCAGGCTCGTGCCGTGATGCTGCACAATAAAATCTATGAGGCTGGGATTAAGTTTATACTTCCTTGCCAGCTCTACGCCCTCTTTGACATGGTTTATAATTACGAGTTTGCTCATTGTCGGGGCCAGGGTATCGTGCTTGCTCTTATCTGATTCATAATTTTCACTGAAATATCCCGGTTTCTCTAGTTTCCCGATATCGTGGTAATAGCCTCCTACCCTGGCTAACAGCGCATTAGCGCCTACTGCCCGGCAGCCAGACTCTGATAGATTACCCACAACCAGGCTATGATGATATGTGCCGGGCGCCTCTAATATCAGGCGCTGTAAAAGGGAATGATTAAAATCAGTTAATTCTAAGAGGCTGATATTCGTTACTGTCTTAAAAAGATATTCAAAGACAGGCAGGATCCCAACTACAATAATACTTGATACAATAGCATTAAGTATAAGAACTATATAGTTAATTGAATCCTGGATCTGAAAGCGGTCAATAAAGAATAAGGTTAGCGCCTGCAGTAAGCCGACAATAAAACCCGCGCTGATAATAGCCATACGCCTGCGGATATTCATAACCAACAGGCTTGATGAGATACCGCTTATTAAAAATAATACTCCCAGATATAAATTATTGCCTGCGATGGATGCGATAGCAATACAAGAGGCAAGCGTAATCAACAAAGAAATTTGTAACTGAGCAAACAATATCGTAGTTAACATCGGTATAATACAGAAGGGGATATAATATACCGGCCATCCCTGCTTTATAATAAAATAGGCAGTAACAAAGCTCATTACAAAAAGCAGGTTAATATTCAAGAATTTAAATCTTTGCAGGGAAAGGTCTTTATATGAAAATTTAAGATAGGCAAATAAAACCGCTAAGTATATGGGTATGAAAAGGTCTACCCCCAGGATATAACTGATTAAAAAAACTAATATTATTCCTAGAATAAACTTTATTTTATTTGTTCCGATTAACCTTATCATAAGCCTCAATAATCTTCTGCACCAGCGCATGCCTGACCACATCAGCGCCGCTAAAATAAACAAATTTTATCCCCTCGATACCCTTCAATATCTCCTGCGCCTGAAGTAATCCTAAGGGTTGGCCATCAGGTAAATCGCTTTGAGTTATATCGCCGGTAATGACTGCCTTGGAATCAAAACCCAGGCGGGTGAGAAACATCTTCATCTGTTCAACGGTACAGTTTTGCGCTTCATCTAAAATAATGAAGGCGTCATTTAAGGTCCTTCCTCTCATATATGCCAAAGGAGCAACCTCTATAATACCTGTTTCTAAATATTTCTCAATCGCGCTGGCCTCCATCATGTCATAAAGCGCATCATAAAGCGGCCGAAGATAGGGAGAGATCTTCTCATACATATCTCCCGGTAGAAAACCTAAAGACTCTCCTGCTTCAATTGCCGGCCGCGTCAGGATTATCCTGCGAACCTCCTGCTTCTTGAGGGCCTCAACTGCGCAAAACATAGCTAAATATGTCTTACCCGTACCCGCAGGGCCGATACCAAAAACAACATCGTATTTTTTTATCGCCTCCACATAACCATGCTGCCCCTTTGTCTTTGGCCCTACCTGTTTAGTGCCGGATAAACGCCTCATGCTTAAATTCTGCGCCTCAATAGAAGAGACGCTCTTTTTTTTCTGGAAGTTATTTATTAAATACAACAGGTCTGTCCTGCCTACCTCGCTTTGGCCGGAGCGGGATGCATCTAATATATACTCTATGAGGCTTGTGGCTTTTTTAATATTACCGGAAGTACCGCTTATTTTTAAATGTTCGCCGCGCAGGGTTATCTTGACCCTGAATTCTTTTTCTATTGTCCTGATATTCTGGTCATGGAGCCCAAAAAGCGACTGCAACTCCTGCTGGGATTCTACCGGGATTATCTTTTGCATTAAATGAGCGCTTGAGGCGCTTCTTTGTTTGTGCGAATTTACTTAATCTTTTTTCCGCCGGGCTTAACCTCAGGAGGAGTCAGGGTATCAAGCGGAATCTCTATAACCTGTCCGGGGTAAATCTTATCTGTGCCCTTGAGCACACCCTTGTTTGCCTCATAAATTTTACTCCATTTCTTGGTTGTGCCGTAAAATTTCTCTGAGATCTTCTGAAGCGTATCCCCTTTCTGCACAGTATATTTCTTAATTTCTGGCTCTACGACAGGCGGCTGTGACTCTGTAATAAACCCTCGATTGCCCCACAATGCCTTGTCTTCATCTTTGACTACTGGCTGCTTTATCTTTTCTGCCTTTGGCTGCGCAGGCATCCTTTCAAACCTAATCGGTGAAAATAACTCTATTTCCACAACCCGAGTATTGCGAGTTCTCTTTTCCCTTTTTACCTCTGTAGCCGGAACCTCTCCCTCAACATATCCGCGGTTACCCGCTGAATCCTGGTCAGTCCTTTCCTTTGTTACCGAATATGTCCTTACGATACAGCCGGACAAGATAAAGATAAAAGATAATACTAACAAATAGAACTTGTCTTGCGTCTTCATTTCTTCCTCCCCTCTTCCTTAAAACTTAGATTCAATTCCTTTAATTGCCTTTCTTCTATCTCTGAAGGAGCATCTGTTAATGGACAAAATGCCCTCTGCGTCTTAGGGAAAGTTATTACCTCTCTGATACTGTCTTCTCCTGCCATGATAGCCAACAACCTATCTAAGCCAAAGGCAATCCCGCCGTGAGGCGGAGCGCCAAATTGAAAGGCATCCAGGAGAAAGCCGAACCGTTTCTGCGCTTGAGCTTTATCTATACCGATAACCTTAAAGACCCTTTCCTGTAACTGTTGATTATGAATCCTGATTGATCCTGAGCCTATCTCCATGCCGTTTAAAACCAGGTCATAAGAACGGGCCTTTACCTTATCTGGCATTTTTTCCAAGTTTTCCAAATCCTCCGGGTGAGGCGCTGTAAAAGGATGGTGTTCGCTCTCCCAGCGTTTTTCCTCTTTATTATACTTAAATAACGGAAAATCCTTTATCCAGACAAAGGCGAATTCGTTATTAAGTTCCTTTCTCAAATCAGGCTTATCCGTGCCATATCTATCCTGTGCCTCATGAAAACTTAATCGCGGAAAAGGTATTTTTATATCTATACCCTTTATTTCTCTGAATATTGATTGTATTATCAGCTGGCTTAAAGAAAAGATATCTTCCTCGTCTACAAAAGACATCTCTAAATCCAATTGCGTAAATTCCGGCTGGCGGTCAGCGCGCAGGTCTTCATCCCGAAAACACTTGGCAATCTGATAATATCTGTCTATGCCGGCAACCATAAGAATCTGCTTGAACAATTGCGGCGACTGAGGCAAGGCGTAGAACTGGCCGGGGTTGAGCCTCGAAGGCACTAAATAATCACGCGCCCCTTCCGGAGTAGACTTAGTAAGTATGGGCGTCTCGGATTCGATAAAACCCTCTTTATCTAAAAATGCGCGTATAATCTTATAGATATTATGCCTTAAGATAAGATTATTAAAGACTTTTTTTCTTCTTAAATCAAGATAACGGTATTTAAGCCGCACCTCTTCATTAATATTAAGATTATCTTCTATCTCAAAGGGCGGCGTAAGAGAGGTATTTAAAATCTCTAAATCCTGCGCCAGGATCTCTATCTCGCCTGTGGCTAACTTAGGATTTACTGTACCCTCAGGACGCCTGTTTACGCTTCCCGATACCTTAATCACGAATTCATTCTTTAGCTCCTGCGCCTTCTTATAGGCATCAGGCGAGTCGCCAGGCACAAAAACAACCTGGCTGATTCCATATCTGTCGCGGACATCAATAAATATGATTTTGCCATGGTCGCGGCGGCTTCCTACCCAGCCGTACAATGTAACTTTTTTACCGATATCCTTTGCGTTTAATTGGCCGCAGGTATATGTGCGTAACATAATACTATGCTCTCTTTAAATCCTCCACAATATCATCACTTTTAACTTCTCTCTGTTCTCCCGAAACCATATCTTTTAATGTCACAACACCCTTTTTAATCTCATCCTCTCCGGTAATTAAGACGTATCTTGCGCCAAGGTCATTGGCGCGCCTCAAGGCCCCCTTAAGCGACCTGGCCTCATAATCTGTATCAGAGATAATTCCCGCCTGGCGTAATTCATTTAACAGCTTCAAATTCTGTCTTTTTGCCTCTTCGCCTAACGATACCACATAAACCAGATTCTCCTTTGGCGCCTTGATACTTTGACACCTTGACACCAACAATAACCTCTCCATCCCAAAGGCAAAACCTATTGCACCTACATCAGGGCCACCCAGGTCGCTAACTAAACTATCATATCTACCCCCTGCGCCCAGGGCATCCTGAGCCCCTAAATCCTGATGCGTAACCTCAAAGACAGTACTGGTATAATAATCTAAACCGCGCACCAGATAAGGCGCGGCTTGGTAATCTACCTTTAGGGAATCAAGGCCTTTTTTCACCTGAATAAAATGCGTCTTACATTCACCGCAAAGATGACCATCCTGAATATCCAGTTTTTCAATAATATCCCTGCAGGATTTATTTTTACAATCCAGGACCCGCAAGATATTATTTTTGAACCTCAGGCGGCAGTCAGTGCAAAGACTCCCCCGTTTATCTCTCAGGCCCTTATTTAAAAGTTGCGTTAATTCTTTTCTGTCTTTTATGCAACCCAGGCTGTTAATTTTAATTTTATAGCCCTCTATAGCGTAGGCCTTAAGCAGCCTATCGACTAAAGAGATAACCTCTACATCAAGGCATGGATCATGAGCACCAATGGCTTCACAGCCCAAATGATGGAACTGCCTTTGCCTGCCCATCTGCGGGCGCTCAAGCCTAAACATCGGCCCCAGATAATAAAGTTTTATAAAAGGGCTTTTTTTCTGAAGATTATTTTCGATATAGGCGCGCACAATGGAAGCCGTACCCTCCGGCCGCAGGGCATAGACATCATTTTTTTTCTTAATCAGGAACATCTGTTTGCGGATTATTTCTGTAGACTTTCCTAAAGAACGGTTGAACAGGCCGGCTTCTTCAATCAGAGGAGGGCGTATCTCTGTGTAGTTGTAAATAGAAAAAATCTTGCGGCTTATATCTTCTATTTTTTGCCACCAGGAGGCCTCTTCTGGCAGGATGTCTTTGGTGCCGGGTATTTTTTTAAACATAGGTAATCTTTTTCTTCATCTCTAGGCCGGGCTTAAAAACCACTACCTTGCGAGGCGGAACAGGGACTGTCTGGCCAGTACGGGGATTTCTACCGGTGCGGCTCTTTCTTTGTTTTGTCTTAAAGACACCGAAATTGCGCAGTTCTATATTCTCCCCTCTCACTAATGCCTCAATAATACAATTAAGAGTCTCCTGCACGACTTTTTTGACGTCTATTTGTTTTATGTTGGTGTCATCAGAAACTTTTAAGATTATGTCTTTTTTGGTCATCTCTCACCTCCTTTTATAAGCGTAACTATAATACCAGCAAAAAGTTACAGTGTCAACCTAAAATCTTTCTTTAAATCGCCAGCGATATCTTCTCTTCGCCGATAAGGCCCTCTATATCCCGGATCAGTTTCTCTGAAGGCAGCACAAAGAGCCCTTGCTCCACAACTACCTGTATCCTGGATTTTGTGGGTGTGTCTAAGTGCAGGTATATCGGGATATTGCCGGGGCAAGAAGCAAGCAATCCCTTCAGGCTCTCAAATAAATTTTCTCGTATGCCTGAGATATTGATATTCAAGGCCGTAATTAATTTATATACCTCATCCATGGGGAATATATCATTGGCTATAATCTTGGGGGTATCCTCTCTTAAATTAATCCTGCCCCTGATTAATACCGCTGTATTGGGTTGAATATGCCGGGCTACCTTTTGAAATACAACGGGAAATACAAGGACCTCCACTATCCCTTCCAAATCCTCCAATTTTAAGATTGCCATCTTTCGTTGTCTGGCGCGCGTGATTGTCTGTTTAATTTTAACAATCAGGCCTACTATCTTTATCTCTTCACCGTCCCGCTGTTGAGATAGGTTGGCCGTAGAGGAAGAGGCAAAACGTTTTAATTGCAGGGCATATCGCGCTAAGGGGTGGCCGGTAACATAAAAACCCAGCATCTCTTTCTCAAAGGCAAGTAACTGTGGCTCCGGCCACTCTTTCACTTGTGGCAGGCTACTGAAAGGTGAAGCAAAGGCATTCTGTTTATTAAAACCTTGATTAAAAAAAGACAACTGTCCGGTGGCAAATTCCCTCTGTGCTCGGGAAGCAGAGGCCAAGACTACATCTAACCCCGCAGCCATCTGGGCCCGGCGCATCCCAAAAGAATCCAATGCCCCGCATTTTATAAGGCTCTCTAAAATCTTTCTGTTAGCCAGCCTTAAATCAATACGCCCGCATAAATCTTCTAATGAACTAAAAGGCCCATTGCCTCTGGCTTGAATTATAGACTCCACTGCCCCCTGGCCTACATTTTTTACTGCCAGCAGGCCGAATCTAATAGTCTTTTTATCCACCACCTTAAATAAGGCATCACTTTCATTGATATCCGGCGGTAATACCTTCAGGCCCATACGGCCGGACTCATTGACGTATTCAACAATCTTATCCGTATTATAGCGTTCTGAGGTCAATAGGGCAGTCATAAATTCTACAGGGTAATTTGCCTTCAGGTACACCGTGCGGTAAGAGATTAAGGCATAAGCGGCGCTATGTGATTTATTGAAGCCATAACCTGAAAAATATTCTATCAAGTCGAATATCCTGTTGGCTATGGGTTCGGAGGTATTGCTATTCTTGATACAGCCATCCACAAAAGTTTTTCTTTGCCGTTCCATAACCTCGGGGGTCTTTTTACTCATTGCCCGGCGTAATAAATCGGCCTGCGCTAAACTAAACCCTGCCAACAGCGATGCTATCTGCATAATCTGCTCTTGAAAAACAATGATTCCGTAAGTTTCTTTTAATATCGGCTCCAATTTTTTATGGTCGTATCTTAAGGGGGTACGATTATGTTTACGCTGCATAAAATCATCAAGCATGCCTGAACCGATTGGCCCTGGCCGATATAAAGCCAGAAGCGCAATCAGATCCTCAAACGCCTGAGGTTTCAGCTTCCTGAGTAAATCGCGCATTCCCGAACTTTCCAGCTGAAATACCCCCATAGTCCGCGCAGAACTTAGTAGCTTATAAGTCTTGTCGTCATCCAGCGGTATCTCCTTAATATCAATAACCTCGCCTTGCGTCTCTTTAATTATCTTGGTAGCGGAATCGATAACGGTGAGAGTCCTTAAACCCAGAAAATCCACTTTTAGTAAACCGATTTTTTCCAGCGCCCCCATGCTGTAACCCGTAGTTATCTGATCATCCTGAGATTTAAATAACGGCATATAATTATCCAGGGGTTTATCCGCGATCACTACTCCTGCGGCATGAATAGAGGCATGGCGATTCAGTCCTTCAAGCGGCAATGCAGTATCGATCAACTTAGTTATCTGGGGGTCATTTTTATAAAGATTATTTAATTCTGTTTCGCTTTCTAAGGCATCTTTTAAAGTAATACTCGAGTCAGGAGGGATCATCTTGGCAATGCGGTCCACCTCGCTATAGCTTATCCCCATAACCCTGCCCACATCCCTGACTACGGCGCGGGCCTGCATTGTCCCGAAGGTGATAATCTGAGCTACGTTTTCCTGTCCGTATTTTTTGGTCACGTATTCAATTACTTCCTGCCTTCTCTCGTAGCAGAAATCTATATCAATATCAGGCATGCCCAATCTCTCGGGGTTTAAGAATCTTTCAAACAATAAGCCGTATTTGAGGGGGTCTATATCGGTAATCCCTAAAAGATAACTGACCAGGCTTCCGGCAGCGCTCCCGCGGCCCGGGCCCACAGGTATGTTTTTACTCTTACCGTAATGAATAAAATCCCAGACAATCAGGAAGTAACTGGTAAAACCCGTACTCTTAATAATTTCCTGTTCGTGTTGGAGGCGTTCTCTTATAGCGGGGGTAACCGACGGAAACTTCTCCTTTAAGCCTTCTTCGCAAAGCCCCTTTAAGAATTCCTCCTTGGTCTTGCCTTGCGGCGGCTCATATCTAGGTAAATGGATCTGCGAAAAATCCAGTTCTAAATTACAGCGCCCGGCAATCTCCAGGGTATTGGAAACGGCCTGGGGAATTTCTTTAAAAATCTCCTGCATCTCCTGGGGAGATTTAAAGTAGAATTCCTGAGTCTGAAAGCGTAATCTATGAGGGTCATCTAAGGTAGTCTGCGTCTGAATGCATAAAAGGGCTTCGTGGCTTGAGGCGTGTTGTTTTTGCAGATAATGCACATCATTAGTTGCCACCAGCGGTATATTTAATTCTTTTGATATCCTGATCAGGCCTTCATTGACTATCTTCTGTTCAGGGATAGAGTTCTCCTGCACCTCTAAATAGAAATTATCTTTACCCAGGATCTGCAAAAACTCATCCGCTGTTTTCAAGGCATCGTTAAATCTTTTTTGCTGCAATAATACCGGTATTTCGCCTTTAAGGCAGGCGCTTAAACCAATGAGGCCTTTTTGATACTGCGAAAGTATCTCCTTGTCGATGCGCGGGCGATAATAAAAACCTTCCAAATAACCGATAGAGACCAATTTCATCAAGTTCTGGTATCCAACTTCATCTTTCACCAGGAGTATAAAATGACAAGAGGCCTCATCAATACTTCTTGAATTTTTCTCAAGACGGCTGGCAGGGGCAATATAGACCTCGCAGCCAATAATAGGCTTTATCCCTGCCTTCTGGGCCTCTAAATAAAAATCTATCGCCCCGAACATATTACCGTGGTCGGTAATAGCCAGGGAATCCATTTTATACTGATTGGCCAGATTTAAAAGCTTTGGTATTCGGCAGGCGCCATCAAGCAGGCTATATTGGGTATGAAGGTGCAGATGGATGAATTCTGAGTGTGGCATTTATCGTTTTGGGTTACTACGGAATTACTCCCATTCAATAGTAGCGGGCGGCTTGGAACTGATATCGTATACTACGCGATTAACGCCTTTGACTTCATTGATAACGCGGTTGGAAATCTTTTCTAAGACCTCTGAAGGTAGTTTTACCCAATCTGCAGTCATTCCGTCATCGCTGGTCACACAGCGCAAGGCTACTACATTCTCATAGGTACGCTCATCACCCATAACCCCCACGCTCTTTATCGGTAGCAAAACAGCAAATGACTGCCAGACCTTATCGTATAAGTCGGCATTTCTAATCTCTTCGATTACGCGCCGGTCAACTTCACGCAGGAGGTCAAGCCGCTGCTCAGTCACCTCGCCGATAATCCTTACTGCCAACCCTGGCCCGGGAAAAGGCTGGCGATATATTATCCCGTCGGGCAGACCTAAGGCCCTGGCAATCTGGCGCACTTCGTCTTTAAACAAATCCCTTAACGGCTCAATGAGTTTGAGCTTCATGTCTTGAGGCAGGCCCCCTACATTGTGATGGCTCTTTATGCGGCTTGAGGGTGCGCCCCCGGGAGAAATTGACTCAATTACATCCGGATACAGCGTACCCTGGCCTAAGAATTTTACGCCTTTTATTTTAGCGGCCTCTTCTTCAAAGACCCTGACAAACTCACCCCCGATAATCTTTCTTTTTTCCTCTGGGTCAAAGACGCCTTTAAGGCGGCTTAAAAAGCGCTTGGTCCTATCCGCATAACCTAAGTTAAGATGAAAGGCATCGCGTAATATCTTCTTTACCTGTTCCGGTTCATCCTTTCTTAAAAGGCCATTATTGATAAAGATACACCTTAAATTTCTATGTATGGCCTTGTGGATTAATAAGGCGGCGACGCTGGAATCTACCCCTCCGCTTATCCCCAGGACTACCTTATCGCGGCCTATTGTCTTTTTTATGTTTTCTATACTCTGCGTAATAAACGACTGCATTGTCCAGCGGCCGAAACAACCGCATATCTTAAATAAAAAATTACTCAGGATTTGATTGCCTTTTTCCGTATGCGTAACCTCAGGATGGAATTGCACGCCGAAAACTTTGGATTTCCGGTTTGAGATAGCGGCTATGGAAGTATTAAGGGTGTGGGCGCTGGTAATAAAACCCGGCGGCAACTTGGTAAGATAATCGCCGTGGCTGGCCCAGCAGGTGAGGTTTCCGGGAAGGTGGCTGAATAAATCTCTGGTTTCATCAATAAATAATTCTACCTTGCCGTATTCGCGCTCTTTGGTATGCCTGACTCTTGCCCCTAACATTTCGCCGATAACCTGCATACCATAACAAATACCCAGAATAGGGATTTTTAATTTAAAGATACCTTTATCCGGATAAGGGCTTTTCTTATTTATTACTGAGGCAGGGCTTCCGGAAAGTATCAGGCCCTTGGGAGCCATATCGGCTATTTCTTGTGCCGGAGTATTATAAGGTATGATTCTAGAGAAAACCTTGTTTTCTCTTATACGCCTGGCAATCAGCTGCGTGTATTGTGAACCAAAATCTAAAACAAGTATCGTTTGCTGTTTACTCATTTGCCCATTCCTACGCGCTGGTCCACCTGAAAGATCTTGCCTTCGGTCTGTATTGAAGGAGCAATAATAATCTCGACATCATGCATTTGTTTAAGGTCAGATACCCCCAATGAACCCATGGAAGTTTTCAATGCGCCTATTAGATTTTGTGAACCATCATCAACCCTGGCCGGGCCAAAAATAATTTCTTTCAGGGTGCCGGTTGCCCCCACATAGATGCGCGTGCCACGGGGAAGATTTTCGTGAGAAGTGGCCATTCCCCAGTGATAACCTTTACCTGGCGCCTCTTTAGACCGGGCAAAACTAGAACCGATCATCACCGCATCTGCGCCACAGGCAAAGGCCTTACAAATGTCGCCGCCGCGGCTCATCCCGCCGTCAGTAATTATAGCCGCATACCTTCCCGTACTTTTATAATAAAAATCGCGCGCCGCTGCCGCATCTACAGTAGCAGTTACCTGCGGCACGCCAATCCCTAATACGCCCCGGGTAGTACAGGCAGCCCCCGGGCCAACGCCGATTAACAGCGCTGACGCCCCTGTTTCCAATAAGGATAATGTAGTCTCATAAGTTACGCAATTACCGATAATCACCGGGATTTTTATGGATTTACAAAATTTAAATAAATCCAGGCTCTTATATTCCCTGGAGATGTGTTTTGTGGTAGTAACAGTAGACTGCACTACAAATATATCTGCCCCGGCATTGACCGCAATCTTGGCAAACCTCTCAGCGTAGGCAGGTATAGAACTTACCACCGCAGAACCGCCTTTAGCCTTAATCTGCTGTATCCTTTTAGAGATGAGTTTCTCTTTTATGGGTTTGGTGTATATTGACTGGATTGATTCTGTTGCCTGCTGCGGCGTGGCCTTGGCAATCCTCTCTAAGACTATATTCGGGTTATCATAACGGGTCTGTACGCCGCAAAGATTCAATACCGCCAGGCCTCCCAACTTAGACATCTCCACAGCAAACCTGACATCCACCACCCCATCCATAGCCGCAGCCAGAATAGGAATCTTAAATTTTTTCTCTGCAATTTTAAAAGCAATATTTACTTCTCCAGGATTTACCGTCCTCTCGCCTGGGACAAGGGCAATCTCATCAAAACCATAACAGCGCCGCCCCCGCCTCCCTATACCTATCCATTCCGCCATATTATTGCTCCCTGCCTGCCCTGCCTCGCCGGCAGGCGGGCGGTAGGCAGGCTTTATGTAATTTATTATTCCTCAATGGGTTATGATTTAACATCTACTTTGTGGGGGTTATTTAAGAAATGAGTATTCAAATTTTATATCAATATCCTAAACTTGTCAATAATTATTTTAAAATAAAAAAGGGCGAAGTTTTACCTTCGCCCTTTTTCTAACAACTCAAAAACTAATTAATACATCCCTCCGCCCATTCCGCCCATTCCGCCTCCGGATGGCATAGGTGGCATTCTATCTTCTTTCTCCGGCTTCTCGGTAATAATCGCCTCGGTCATTAATAATAAGGCAGCAACACTGGCAGCATTTTGCAAGGCTGAACGCGTAACCTTAGTAGGGTCAATTACCCCGGCATCAATCATATCCACATAGCTGTCCTGATTAACATCATATCCTATATTAATCTTCTCTTGTTTTACGCGCTGCACTACTACCGAACCTTCCAGTCCCGCATTTTCAGTAATTTGTCTTATGGGCTCCTCCAAAGAACGCCTTACAATATCCACGCCTATCTTTTCGTCACCCTCTAATCTCAATTTCTCTAATGCAGGCAGGCTGCGGATTAATCCTACGCCTCCGCCGGGGATTATACCTTCCTCAACGGCTGCGCGCGTAGCGTGAAGCGCATCTTCTACTCTGGCCTTCTTCTCTTTCATCTCTGTCTCTGTAGCCGCGCCCACATTGATTACTGCTACTCCGCCGGAAAGCTTTGCCAATCGTTCCTGGAGTTTCTCTTTATCATAATCAGAATCCGAATCTTCAATCTGCTTCTTAAGCTGGGCAATCCTGCTGTTAATCGCCTGGGTCTTGCCTGCGCCTTCAACTATAGTAGTATTTTCTTTATCTACCTTTACTCTTTTTGCGCTGCCTAAATCATCAATATCTATATTCTCAAGTTTAATGCCCAGGTCTTCGGTTAACGCCTTGCCGCCAGTAAGGATAGCGATATCCTCAAGCATCGCCTTGCGCCTGTCTCCGTAACCCGGTGCCTTAACTGCGCAAGCCACAAATGTCCCGCGAATCTTATTCACTACTAATGTGGCCAGGGCCTCCCCTTCTACCTCTTCAGCAATAATCAACAGGGGTTTTCCAGTGCGGGCTATCTTCTCCAAAAGCGGCAATATGTCCTTTATTGAAGATATCTTTTTTTCATAGTTAAGTATGTAGGGGTTCTCTAATAGAACCTCCATCCTCTCGACATCAGTAACAAAATAAGGAGAAAGATAACCCTGGTCAAACTGCATACCTTCTACCACCTCTAATGTCGTAGCTGTGGATTTGGCTTCTTCCACGGTAATCACGCCGTCTTTACCTACCTTATCCATAGCCTCGGCAATCAAATTGCCAATATCCTGGTCGCAATTTGCGGCGATAGTAGCAACCTGGGCTACTTCCTTTTTATCCTTAATGGGCGTGGAGAGTTTCTTTAATTCTTCTACCACTTTTTCTACTGCCTTTTCAATCCCGCGCTTCAGGGCCATAGGATTTGCGCCGGCAGTTACATTCTTTAGGCCTTCGCGGTAAATCGCCTCTGCCAAGATTGTAGCAGTAGTAGTCCCATCGCCAGCAATATCTGAGGTCTTCTCAGCAACCTCTTTTACCATCTGTGCGCCCATATTTTCATAGGGGTCTTCCAGGTCAATCTCCTTGGCTACTGTCACGCCGTCTTTGGTAATCGTAGGCGAGCCAAATTTTTTATCTAAGACCACGTTGCGCCCCTTAGGCCCCAAGGTAACCTTGACTGCCGCAGATAACTGTTCCACGCCGCTTAAAATCTTGCGCCGCGCTTCATCTTTAAACAACAATTGTTTTGCCATAGTTACTTACTCCTTTCTTGTCTCTTATTTTATTATAGCTAATATGTCTTCTTCGCGCATAATCAATAGTTCTTGCCCTTCTTTAGTTGTAATCTCATTACCCGAATATTTACCGTATAATACCCTATCGCCGGCTTTTACCTCTAAGGCCTTAACTGTCCCGTTCTCTAAAACCTTGCCTTTACCTACAGCTACCACTTCACCCTCTTGAGGTTTCTCCTTAGCGGTATCAGGTAACACTATGCCGCCCTTTGTCTTTGATTCTGCCTCTAAAGGCTTAACTAATACCCTGTCTCCTAATGGTTGAATCTTCATTCTCCTGCCTCCTCTCCATGTTCAGTTTATTTTAGCAATCAACTTCAGGGAGTGCTAATTATAAAACAAAAAAATATTTTGTCAAGACTTTTTTTGAGGTCTCTGAAAAAATCCTTGTTTTGTAATTATGGCGCCCTGACTAATAGCGCGTTTTCTTTCCTTCGTTTTAATATTTAAAGAACGCCTAATCCATCTCTTATCCTGCCCTAATGGCTAAA
>JAHIOW010000049.1 GCA_018895075.1 Candidatus Omnitrophota bacterium
AAAATAAAGATTAGTTCCATCAAACTCCATTGCTCCTGCCTCGGCTGTGGTAAGGTTGCTTCCCGAGGTGAGCTTAAGGGGTGCGCTGCTAGGCGCAGTAGTACCCGCCTTAAGATGCAGGACGGCAGTGGGCGCGGTCGTCCCGATGCCGACGCTGCCAGCTATATTTAAACCGCCACCTGAGGTAAAATCAGTATCCGCAGAGCCAATGTTTAAAATGAGATTATTATTCATATCCAGATTTCCAGAGGAAGATAAAGAACCAGTTGTAATACTTCCGGTGACCACCAGAGAATCATCGGTCTTTAAGGTATCGGCTGCTGAACGGTAGAGGTTGGTATCTGTACCAAAGTCAATTCCACCTGCGGCTGTAGTAGCTGCTACAAACCCTAATTTTGCCCCTGGTTGAGTTGTGCCTATTCCCACCTTGCCAGAGGTAAGCACAATCAATCCCACCCCAGGGGTAGTGCCTACATCTAAGAGGCCTTCTGGGGCGGTGTTGCCTACTCCGACGTTGCCGTTATCCAAGAAAGCTACCTTATCTGCCCCATCGCCATCCTGAATTTTAAGCGCAAAGGTAGTGCCGGTGCCTGCGCCTTTGATTTCTAATCTGGCTACTGGGTCACTGGTGCCTATTCCCACACGGTTATTGCTATTATTCCAATATAAATTAGAGGTATCCTGGATAAGCAGTCCGCCAGTGCTTCCAAAGACCATACCGCCTGAATCAAAGCCCGTAGGGGTAACGTTTCCCGAGATATTATCTGCGTAGATATTTTCCCAGCGCACAGAGCTGGAACCCAAATCATAAGTAGAATCAGCAGAGGGACCAATATTACCTGCTACCTCAAGTTTAAATGTGGAAGGTGAGGTGGTGCCAATGCCTACATTACCGCTACCTCCGGGAATAATCGCGAAATGCTCGCCTGAAGCCGTGGCTATATCCGTAGCAACGCCGGAAAATGTAAGCGTCGCCTCCATAGTATCCGCGGTATCGGAACGCAAGAATTGCGTAGAATTTAAACCATCAAAACGGTCAGAGTTTAAGGCAAACAACGCAGGAACAAGTTTTATGCGCGGAGACATCTCGCCATCAGAATCCACATTCATAGATAAATAATAGGTAGAGTTAAAATCTAATGTGGAAGGAAAGCTGGTGGTGCTTCCTAAATAGCAAGAGAAGATACCTGAGGCATCAGCACTAAGGGTTTGGGTCTCTGTCCACAGCGCTGAACCTCCGGTAGAGGCAGAGTAGAACTTAAAGACAATACTGTGGCTGCCTCCGGCTGTTTTCCCGTCTGCCTTGCTTATCTTGGCCTGGAAGAATATCTGCTGCGGTACATCCGCAAAGGCAAAATTCCAGAAAAATAGGGCGCCGATTAGAAGAATAATAGTAAATAATACCCTGGTTTTTCCCATTCGATTAAATCTCTGATTAAACATCTTCCCCTCCATTTTCTTTATCTTCTCCAGAATAATATACGTTCCCGTAATTTCTCTAAATACCCTTCAGTCTTGATGGTCCAGGGCCACTGTGCTGGGGTAGAGTCTTCTTCATCTATGGAAATTTGGCCGTCTCCATTTAAATCAAAACCGCTCTTTACATAAAAATAATGATTACCGTCAACTAAATCGCTAAACTGTGCTTCGGAGGAACTGGACCACTCAGACCATCCTTGGTCATCTAATCTAAAACTAAAGAGGCATCCGGGCTTGGTGGCCTCAAAAGTAAAATCTGCGCTGGCCTCTTTGGTGATACTGGTGGGGCCAGAGATAATGCGCGTATCTGGAGTAAGCAGCCTTAAGGTTATCTGGTCCTTATATTCTTGCGAAAGATTTTCAGCTGAATCCTCAAATTTTACAAAAACCGTCTTATTACCATCCAGATCCGGTTGGGCAAGTAACCAATTATGAATAACCGGAGCATAAGGATAGGGATGGTTTAATTCAGTATCAAATACCCCGTCATTAGAGATATAAATATATTTAATCCCTGTTACCGCATCAACAGCCTCAATATTAATAAAGACATAGGCAGAGTGGGTAATTTCTTCCCCGCCATTGATTAAAATTTCACCTGACGGAGGTTGCGTATCTACAATAAAGTCCCAGCCCTTCACCACATTATTACCCACGGCATCAAAGACCTTAATCAAGACGGTATTATTTCCTTCAGGCAATGTGGCAGGAGTCTGGAATTCAAAGATTTCTTTTGCCTGATTATAGGTAAAAACAACTCTCTGATCGTTCAAGGTAAATGTCGTTGAATCTAAATCCAGGCCAGAATGAGCATCGCTTAAGTGACAACTTAACAGGGCCTGATTGTCAGTGATAAGCGCCCCGGGTGAGGGGCTAATCTGATTAATTACCGGCAAATCCACATCCACCCAAATATCGAATTGCAGTAGACTTTCCTGCTCAGCTACTTCTTCAGCCACAAACGGCAGGACAAAAAATGTGTGTTTTCCTGAAACGATGTCATCATCAGGAAACTGATAGAAGGTAGCATCAGTATCTATGATTAAATCAGGAACAAGGTCTAATGAGACAGAAAAACCTTTTATGAACTCTGGGGGCTCAACTAATATATTCCAATAAAAATATGGGTCGTTATCCCTCTGCCAGGTGGCCTCTGGGATCAACGGGCCTAAGATCTCCTCTCTGGCCTGCAAATCTGAAATCAACAAGGGCAATTCTTCCGGCCGCAAAATAAACAGAAAGAGTTGACCAACTTCCGAAGCAAATGTTGTGCTGGTGAGCTTATCCGGAGAACCAAAACCTTCTCCTAAAGCACTATAATTTACGATATTGTTGGTTGAAGAAATAGAACCGCCTCCATTTAAAAAACTAATCAGTCTAATCTGAAAAGAACTGCTGCTTGGCTCTAATGCCCAGGCACAACTCATACCCATTAACGCAAGAATAACTAATATAATTACTTTTTTCATCTTTCTTTGACACTTTGATACATTGATACTCCTTAGGGGCTGACCGGCACATTTACGATAAACTCTTTTGCCTGGGGAGTATCTTTAGGCTTAAAGGTTATCTTTACCATCCGCGGCAATTCACCCTCCTCCTGCCCCCAACTCGGCTTCCAGGTTAAACCATCGCTATAACTAAAAGCGCACTCAACTAAATCTTGCAGGCAAACCTCTTTTTTCTGGTAAGAAGCCGCATCATAATCTGTAGGTTCTTCAGAGTAGCGCTCTAAGGTCTGATCCAATAGATTACAGACATACCTGGACTCAGCCAGCGCAGATTCCCTGGCAAAGATAAAAAAAAACTCATCCTGCTCGCCCTTCAGATAGTAATTCTGTGGGGAATAAGGAACCTCTACTATAGAAGAAATATCCTTGCTCATCCAGAACAAACAAGACCTCTCCCGCTGCTCTCTGGCTGAAATCTCCTGCCCCTGGTGAAAAGAGCGCATTATCTGCACAAAGGCAACTAAAACCAGCCCCATCACCACCATAAATATGGACAAAGCCACCAACACTTCAACCAGCGTAAATCCCCTCTGCCTCATCTCCATCTAGTTACCTTTTCTGTTTCTGTATGGCAAAGTTTAAGGCCTTCCGGGTATTGGCATCATCAGGCCTAATCTCAACTGCCCTTTTAAGATGCCCTATAGCCAAATCATAGTTTCCCTGATTGAGATAAACTACGCCTAAATTAATATGCGATTCAAATAAATCCGGCTTAAATCTAACCGCCTGCTGGTAGCATCTGATGGCCTCCTGAATATTACCTGCCTGCTGATAGGTAATAGCCAGATTATGATAGGCATCAGCATAATCGGGTTTGAGTTCAATCGCCTTTTTAAACGCTCTGATTGCCCCCTCTGGATTTGCCTCTTGGCTATAGACATCGCCCATATTATTGTAGGCGCGGGGGCTTTTATCAGAAACCACTGTTGTCTTGCGCCAGAACCTCTCCCGGGTCTTCCAATCGGCATTCCTGTCTACTGTCCTTACCGCATAAGCAACAATGATAAGTATAAAAAAAGCCAACCCCAACCTCCTCCATCTTTCTGATTTCCAAAGAAATCTTTCATAGAAAAAGACCAGTATTATACTTAAGAATATAGAAGGAAAATAAAGGTATCTTTCTGCCAGCAGCCAGCTTACAGTCATCGGGCTATAGGTAGGGGCAAGAAACAAGACAAAGATACCCATCCCCAGGAATATCTCTTTTGACTTCTTAAAGATAAAGAAAAGGCTAAAGAGCAATATGACTAAAGAAAATATCCCCACCTTGAGCATAAAAGCAGAAATCACGTGAGGCTCATGGTATAAGGTAAGTTGGGCAGGCCAGATTAAAAGCCCCAGATGGGAAAATAAGGAATAAACCAGATTAAAGATGGGATTGTTCCAGGTTACAGGCCCTCCCATCTCCCCTGCCACATAAGAGATTCTCTCGACAATCATACCTCTGGCAAAAATAATCCTTAAGATTACAATAACCAAAAAAGGAAGCCACCATCTCCAGGCCTTGCGCCATCGGCCAAATGTAAGGTCAAATAGAATTAAAAACAAAGGGAAGACAAAATAAAAAGAGAGATTATGGATTATATAATAAGAAAAAATAATGATAGCGATTAAATATTTTTTCAGATTGATTCTTCTGCCACTCTCTATCTTCAAGGTGGCCTGATAATAAAGAAAAAAAGTGGTTAAGATAAACAGGGCCAAAATAATATACAGCCTTCCCGACACCCAGGTAACTGCCTCGCTATGGATGGGGTGAACTGCGAATAGACAGGCCCCTAAGAGGCTGCCTTGGCCCTTAAAAAATAAACCCAAGAAAAAATAGACTAAAATGGTAACTATTGCATGCAGGGTGATACTAACTAAGTGATGAAGAAAAGGGTTGTCTTGCACAGCAAGGTAGCAGAGGCTATTAAGAAACATCGGGGGGCTCAACCAATATCTGGCAGGATGAGAGATATAGGAATTTTCTACAATCGCAGGTATATCATCGGAGACAAATTCATTGTTCAGGGAATTAGCATAGACTAAAAAACAAAGGGCTATTAATAAAAGATATATTTGCTTTTTTGTGAGCATTTATTATCAAGTTGAACCCAAGACCCGCATCAGTTCTTCAGGGGTGGTCAGGCCGGAAATAATCTTCTCCCAGCCATCATCATCAAGGAACTTCGTCCCTTGAGAGCGGCAGTAAGCGGTAATTTCTTCGGAACTGGCCTTTTCCACAGTCATCCGCCCGATTTGCGGGTTCATCGCCATAATCTCAAATATCCCCAGGCGCCCGGAGAATCCGGTGTGCAGGCAATCCTGACAACCCTTGGCCTCATAAACCTCTATCGCCTTATCCGGATAAGGCGAATTTTTATATATTTTCTTTTCCGTCTTGCTTTTGCATTTTTTACACAAGACCCGCACCAGCCGCTGCGCTGCCACCCCATGCAAACAAGAGGCAATCAAGAAAGGTTCAATCCCCATATCCACCAGCCGCGTAATTGCCGAGGCTGCATCAATAGTATGCAGGGTGGATAACACCAGGTGCCCGGTAAGCGCTGCCTGTATGGCAATGGTCGCAGTCTCTAAATCACGGATTTCTCCCACCATAATAATATCCGGGTCATGCCGCAATATGGAGCGTAAGCCAGTGGCAAACAAAAGGTTGGCCTTGGGGTTGACCTGTATCTGCCGGCAAAAATCTAATTGATACTCTACCGGGTCTTCAATGGTAATAATATTCTTTTCTATACTCTTTAGGGTCAGTAAAGAGGCGTAGAGGCTGGTAGTCTTTCCGCTGCCGGTAGGCCCGGTAACTAAAATAATCCCTGAAGGCCGGCGCACCAGTTTTAGATAAAGGGCCAGATTCTGTGGCGATATGCCTAATTCATCAAGGGTTAAGAGTTTCTTATTTTTCTTCAGCAACCGTAATACCGCGCTTTCTCCCTGAATAGTAGGGATGATGGAAACCCGCACATCTACAGAGCCATCCTCCTGGTCGATATTAAACCTTCCGTCTTGAGGCTGGCGTTTCTCGGCAATATCCAGATTAGACATAATCTTGATGCGCGAGATAAAGGCCTTATAGGCTGCCGCCTCCGGAGGGGTTATCTCTTTAAGCACTCCGTCAATGCGCAGGCGCAGGCGCATCTTGTCCTGCTGGGGCTCAATATGGATATCCGAGGCCCCGAATTTTACTGCCTGCAGTAATAAGAGGTTTATCGCTTCTACTATTGATGGCTTGCTCCCTTCCTCTCTAATTTCTTCCATTGCCTCTTTCGGGATTACCGGCGGTTGTTTAGTCTGATTAAAATAACTGTCTAAGGCCTGCTTTAACTCCTCTTCTTTTATCAGATAGGGCTTGATAAACAGGCCGGTCTGAAAACGCAGTTCTTCTAACAGGGAAGAATCTAAAGGGTCTAAAATCCCTACTGCCAACTCATCATTCTTTTTAAAAAGGGGCAGGACTTCTTTCTTCTGGAGAAAATCCCGGGGTAAAATAGAGACTAAATCTTGAGTGGGGGCAAAATCCTGCAAATCAAATTTGGACAAGTGCAGTTGCTGGCAGAGAAAATCAATTAAAATATCCTCAGAAATAAGGCGCAGGCGCCGGATGGCTCGAACTAAAGAAATAGAGCTGCGCTGCTGTTCTAATTTTAGAGTCTGCAGTTGCTGGGGAGAAATTATCCCTTCTTTTACTAAGCTTTGCTCTATGTTTAACCGTGGCATTTTTCAGTTGTCAGTTTTCAGTCAAGTTATTTTTGGACTATAACTACTTCCTCTCCGGATGAGGAAAGGACCTTGGCCGTAACAAAGATGAGCAGGTTCCTACGCTCAATGCTATCCGTATTCTTTTTAAAGAATGCGCCCAGAAAAGGAATATCCCCTAAGACAGGAACCTTGGTCGCTATCTTGGTGCGGGTTTCTTTTATCAGTCCGCCTAAGACCACTGTATCCCCGCTCTTGACTACCACTGTGGTAGAGAGATTGCGAGAGGTAAACTTAGGAAGCTCCACACCTCCTGTATAAGTGAAACCGGCACTCCCAGTTGCCCCCTCACTTACCTCAGGGATAAGTGAAAGACCGATGGTCTCTCTATCCGCGCCTACTGCTGGGATTACCTTTAAAAGTATGCCCACATCTCTTCTTAAGAAATCCTTGGGAACATTCTTATAGGTAGTCTCGCCGGCATCGCTAAAGTCTCCATCTCCATTGATATCAGTCTGAACAACTTCGTATTCATAGCGCGTAGGATAAATCCACTCATCCACTACCTTGATGGTAGCCATCTGATTATTGAGAGTGGTGATACGCGGCGAAGATAAAGATTTTACCTTGGTAACCTTACTCAATGCGTGCAAGACCGCCTGATACTGGGGCGAGGTAAGCACGCCTTTATAGGTAAGGTTTAAACCCTGTGCGACATTGCTAAAGTCAGAAAAATCCACGCCGCTGTTTTGCGCAAAACCTGAATGCATCCTGTTATCATCATCGGTCATAGTAGCAAAATCCTCTCCGCTAAATTTCCATTCCAGGCCTAATTCATTGACATCAGTGATATCTACTTCTAAGAATCGGGCCTCAATAAGAACCTGGCAGGGTTCCACATCCAGACTACAAAGGATATCCTCCAACATCTGGAGGTTCTGCGGGGTATTACGCACTATCAGCGCATTAAGGCGTTTATCATAGGTCAGGTTTGCATCCGCAGGCCAGGGGATTACCTCCCTTAAGGTATCCTCAATGGTATAAATCTCATTAATCTGGGCTGAACTCCCCCCTAAACCTGTCTCAGTGGTAGAATTAGAAACAGGGCTAAATTCGGTAAATAACCCTCCTCCTTTATTCAGGTAATAAACCCTGATCTCCATCGGTTCATTTGCCACCTCTTCCGGATGGGCAACCCAGACAAACTCTTTATCAATGCGGTAAACCAGACCCAGGCTCTTAATCGCGTATTTGACAACCTCCTCTAAAGATGCCTCTTTAAATCTGATACTTACCACCGGAGCAATCTCTAAGACCTTGGCTGAGGTTACAAAATTAATCCCAGATTCCTGAGAGAGAAAAAGCAACACTGATTTTAATCCCACCTTATCAAAATCCATAGTGATCTTTGTTTCTTTAAGCTTTTTTCTGATAGTAGACGGCTCAATTAAAGTAACTGGCTCCCGAATCTCTACGCGCCGCGGTGGCTCTACATAAGGAGGAATCTGACGCTTGATGACCTCATTAATCATCTCTTTCTCGAAATGTTCCATTTGCTTAGTATAGGTAACTCTCTCTCCTGCGGATAGTTTTTCCTTGGCCTTAAAAATCAGGCCTTTGGCAAAGGGAGTATACTTTATCCTGGGATTGCCTTCTAACTCAATGACCTTTTCAAAATCCCTTATCGCTTCCTCATACCTGCCTTTGCTATAGAGTTTCCTTGCCCGGCGCCAGAGGACTTCAATCTTCCTTATCTTTTCCTTATCCTTGCGGTACTTCTCCAGCGCTGCCTGGGTCAATACCCGTTTTTGGGCAGAAGACCTTTTCATCTCATTCATTTTTGCTTCCAGTTCCCGTCTCTCTCCGGCTATTTTTTCCCTGCGTTTTTTCAGCTCCGCTTCCTCTCGTTCATTGGCGTCGGCAATCCTTCTTAATCTTTCTTCTTCTCTGGCCTTGCGCTCTTCTTCTTGCTTAGCTTTCAGTTCTGCCTGTTGTTTTAGTTTCTCTTCGCGTTGTCTGGCTAATTCGGATTCTTTGGTCTTACGTTCTGTCTCTTGTCTGGCCTTGAGTTCTGCCTGTTCTTTTAATTTCTCTTCTTTCTGCCGAACTAATTCTTCCTGCCTGGCTTGACGCTCTTCTTCGCGTTTGGCCTTAAGTTCTTCTTGTTGCTTAACCTGCTCTTCTTTTTGCCGGGCGAGCTTTTCTTCTTTAACCTTACGTTCCTTCTCACGCCTGGCCTTGAGTTCTGCCTGTTCCTTTAATTTCTCTTCTTTCTGCCGAACTAATTCTTCCTGCCTGGCTTGACGCTCTTCTTCGCGTTTGGCCTTGAGTTCTGCCTGTTCTTTTAATTTCTCTTCTTTCTGCCGAACTAATTCTTCCTGCCTGGCTTGACGCTCTTCTTCGCGTTTGGCCTTCAATGCCTCCTGTTGTCTAAGGCGTTCTTCACGCTGACGAGATAATTCTTCTTGTTTAGCTAT
>JAHIOW010000050.1 GCA_018895075.1 Candidatus Omnitrophota bacterium
AATGATATTTACTGTCCCTCCCATTGCCCCTGCTCCGTATAGGCTTGAACCAGGCCCATGCATAACTTCAATCCTATCTATATTCTCAAGGAGGATATTGCTTAATTCTGCTTGTCCATCGCGAGGATTATTTATAGGCCTACCATCAACTAAAACTAAGACCTGGCTAGCAGTTGAGCCACGCATCCTTATTGTCTTTGTAGCCCCTAATCCGCCATAATTACTTATATTAACTGAGGTGATTTCAGTTAAAACCCCCGCTAAATCCTTAGCCCCTGACATTTCTATATCTTTTGAAGTAATTACGTCTATATTACGAGAAACCTCACTGTAGCTTTCCTCTATCCTTGAGGGCATCACTACAATCCTTTCTAAGTCAATATCTTGGGCAAAAGTTTTTCCCGATAAGACTAATCCTAGTAACCCTAAAATACTTATTGCAGCGTTAAACCTTTTCATGATACTTCTCCTTTCCCCTCCCTGCGAGAGTACTTTCCCTGGATAAACAATAGACCGGGCTACTCTAATCAAATATCGGAGTTTACCGTTGCGCGGCAACACCTGGAATTACACCAGGATTTCCTTTGTTTATCTGGATTATTAATTATACTTTTTAATATCCAAAAACCAGTATTTCCAAAAACCCTCCTTAAGCACAGGCTCACTCTCTAAAATCTCAATTTTTCTCTTAAATATTGGCCCATCCACTACCAGCGTATGAAATTCGCCATTTTCACCACAGGGACAGATGTTTTTTGATTGAAGCTCTGCTAATAAATTTTTATTTACATCCCGTCCTACAAAATTCCTGTCGAATTTATCTGCCTGGCAGCTGACAACTACTGCCTTAAATCCTAAGTCAATAAATTCTTCTAGAAGGTTTGAGGCGGAAGTATTCCAGAGTGGTTCAATCGGAGTAATATTTAGATCCTTACAGACGCGCTCTACCCAGTTTTTGTGTTCTTCTAAATAAATATCGCCAAAGACCATTGCCTCGATATCTTTTATCTGAGAAACAGCTGCCTTAAATTCCTTTTCATATTCCTGCATATCATCGGTTACTTCTTTTTGAATTAAAGGTATACCCATCAACTCTGCCTGTAGTTTCATAAGTCTTGCTTCGGTACCATGAAAACAACAGCGTTGGAATTTTTTCGAGATAAAATTCAAAAGATATTTTATCTTATATCCCTGCTTAATTGCTTTGAAGCAAGCCAGACAACTATCCTTGCCACCACTCCAAGAAGATATCGCTGCTAGATTATCCATAATATAACCTTTTGCAAGATACAGATAACCGCCAAGACAATTATTTCTGTTAATTCATTAACGGCTCCTAGCGTATCACCGGTTACGCCATTAATTTTATTATTTATAAATTTACCTATTAAATAAGTAGATATTGCAATTATTGCAAGAATCAATAATCCCTTTAATTGCCAGGCAAGAACTAAAAAAAACAATGTAATTATTGTGGCAAGGGTTAAAATTTTTATATTGATACCCTCAATAAAAACCTTTGCCTTTCCTTCTCGGCGGGCATAAGGAAAGAAAAACATTGTAAGCACAAGCGACCACCTGCTTAAAAGACACATTAGAATCAAGGCCACAGTCTTTAATGACAGACTTATAGAAGAAAGGAATGAAATCTTTAATAATATGATACTGATTATGCCCAAAACCCCCATTACGCCAATACGGGAATCCCGCATAATCTTTAACATCTCATCTTTATTCCTTCTGCTTAATAAAGCATCAAAGGTATCTGCCAGGCCATCCAGATGAAGCCCCCCGGTAAGCAATATAAGAGAAATAACCAGTAAAATATTGATACTAAACTGGTCAAAGTTTAAAATGAGGAATACCTTATTCATCCCTATTAAAATCAGACCTAATAATAAACCGACCAGGGGAAAATATACTACTGAATTAGGCAGATTACCTTCCTTGATATCTTTTACCCTAACCGGGATAATAGTTAAGAATTGTAAAGCTAATAGGAAGTTCTTCATTTGTCAATTTCTTTAGAAACACCAGCTTGTTTAAAGCTTGCCATTTGGGTCAAAATCTTAATTGCTGCCTCTACTATACTTATGCCTAAAGCTGCACCTGTGCCCTCACCCAGTCTTAAATCTAAATCCAAAATTGGCTTAAGACCTAAATATTGTAAGATAATCCGATGACCTTTTTCTACTGAGCAATGAGCAGCGATCATATAATCCTTAACTTTCGGTTCTAAGTTATAGGCAATTAATGCTGCGGCACCGGAAATAAAACCATCTAT
Source organism: Candidatus Omnitrophota bacterium (assembly GCA_018895075.1). Classification (GTDB taxonomy): domain Bacteria; phylum Omnitrophota; class Gorgyraeia; order Gygaellales; family Profunditerraquicolaceae; genus JAHIOW01. The sequence goes on from JAHIOW010000050.1 coordinate 2,285, forward strand.
CACTACGGGTACCTTACCTGCAGCTGCTGCTAAGATTATCCCAGCCAATCCTCCTATCTCAAATCCTCCTACTTTTGATAATACATCTAAAGAGTCAGTGAAATTAGGATTATTTATCTCTAAAGATTTTTTTATAACCATAATCTTTCTTTCTAAGCCTCTATCATCAATGCCGGTGCCCCTTCCCGTAACCTCCTCAATAGGTTTTTTGGTAATGCAGGCAGTTATAGCACTGGAGGCAGTCGTATTTCCAATCCCCATATCTCCGGTGCCGACTATATCAACACCATTAGCAAGTTCATCATTAAAAAGTTCAATTCCAGTTTCAATGGATTTTATGGCCTCTTCTCGGGTCATTGCTGGTCCTTTTGCCATATTTTTTGTTCCATAGTTAATCTTTTTATCTACAAAATTTTGAGTTTTGAGTTTTAAGTCTTTAGTTTTTAAAGCTACTCCTATATCTACTACCACCACCCTTGCACCAATATGTCTGGCTAAGACATTTATGCCTGCGCCGCCATTTAGAAAGTTGTAGACCATTTGAGCAGTGACCTCTTTAGGATATGCGCTTACTTTTTCTTCAATAACACCGTGGTCGGCAGCTAAAGTAAAAATAACCTTATTTTTAAACTGGGGGTCTGCCTTTCGGGTTATACCTACAATTAGTCTGGCTAACTCCTCTAATCTACCCAGACTCCCTTGGGGTTTAGTCAGATTATCTAATTTATCGCCAGCTATCTTCATAAGTTGATAATCAAGCTCAGTAATTTTAGAAATGAGCTCCTTTATCTTTTGCATCTTATTTTATCCTCCAGGGTATGCCAGAGATTAAGAAATATATCTCATCAGATTCAGCGGCTATCATCTGATTTATTCTGCCAGCTATATCTCGGAAATCTCGGGCTAATTTATTTTGCGGAACTATGCCCAAACCTACTTCATTAGAAACTATGATAGTCTGGGCTTTAGTTTTAGTTAGCATAGAGACTAATTTTCTAAATCTGGCTTTGATTTTATTTTCTTTTATGCCTTTTAAAATAAGATTAGACACCAGAAGTGTAAGACAGTCTATTATGATAATGTCAAATCTAGAACCAATTTTCTTTAAAGGTAATCTCAAATCCAGAGGTTCTTCAAAGGTTTTCCAGTGAGATGGCCGTAAATTTCTGTGAATGTTAATCCTCTTCTTCATTTCTGCATCTTTTGGTTGGCAGGTGGCAATAAAAACCACCTTTCCTCCCAAATTGCCTGCCAAATCTAGAGCATACTTACTTTTACCGCTTCTTGCACCGCCCAGGATGAAAGTAATCTTACCCATATTGCTCGCCTCTTATATATTTGCCGTCTTTGAATATTATAACAGTGATACTAGCTGGGCGAGGAATCTGTTTCCAGAAGTCCTTTGTCTTTAAGATATGCGTCAAGAATATACCTATTACTCCACCGTGACAGATAACCGCCATCGTTTTATTGTAATTATGAGAAGTGATTTTTCTGAAAGCATTTATAACCCTCTTCTTAAAACAATGTAAATTTTCACCTCCGGGAATGGTAACGGAAAAGGGGTCTTTGAACCATCTCTTATATATTCTAGAGTGAGTCTTCATAATCTGGGCACACGTAAGCCCTTCAAAAATACCAAAATGCATCTCTCTTAAATCCGCTGTTTTTGTTATCCTTTTGGATTCAAAAATAATCTTCGCGGTTTGCAGGGCGCGTTTTCTATCGCTAGAATAAACTTTATGGATTTTCTCTTGTTTTATCTTCCCATGCAGGAGCCTTGCCTGGTTTTTTCCTTTGGCGTTTAAATCTGTATCTAAAAACCCTTGATATTTTTTCTCTTTATTACAATTGGTTATACCATGCCGGATTAAAATTAGTTTAGTGGGCATCATTTTACTCCTGAGACTAAAATTATATAAGGCTTGGAAGTAATAGGGTTATTACTTACTACCACCACTGTTTTATAAACCGCCTCTATGTTCTGATAGGTTAATACTTCAGAAGGAGTGCCTTCTTTAAAAATTTTGCCTTCATTAAGTAATACCGTGCGATTACAATATTCGCTTGCCAAATTCAAATCGTGAATAACCATAACTATAGTAAGATTTTTTTCTCTGTTTAGCCTTCTTAATAAGTCTAATATCTGTATCTGATGACCGATATCCAAATGAGAGGTAGGTTCATCAAGAAATAATAACCCAGGCTGTTGGGTGAGCGCCTTAGCCATGATAACCCGTTGGCGCTCTCCGGCACTAAGTGTATCAATCTGCCTTTCTTTCAGATACAAAGTATCAGTTAGTGATAGGGCGTATTCTGCTATTGAAAAATCTTTTTTTGTCTCCAGTTGCAACCTCCTAAGATGAGGAATCCTACCCATAAGCACAATTTCCCAGACATTGAATGAGAAACTAATTAGAGTATCCTGGGGAACAAAGGCAACTCTTTGGCAGAATTCTTTTAGATCCATCTTAGCTATATCTTTCTCCTCAAGTGTAACCTTTCCTTTTATAGGAGTTAGTACACGGCTCATTAATTTAAGCAATGTGGATTTACCCGAACCATTAGGACCGATAATACCTAAAAAATCACTTCTTTTTATTTCAAGCGAGACATCTTTTATCACTGTCTCTTTACCGTAACCACCACAAAGACTGTCTATTTTTATTAAGGTATCCATACTTATCTAACTTTTTGTTTGCTCTTTAGTAAAATAATAAATATGGGTGCGCCCACAACAGCAGTAATAACTCCTATGGGAATTTCTAAAGGTGAAAACAGAGTGCGTGAAAATAGGTCGCATATAATCATAAAGGTGGCGGCGAGAATACAGGTTGCAGGGATAAGAATCTTATGGTTGGGTCCCACCACAAACCGCATTATATGGGGAATGATTAGACCCACGAAACCGATTATACCGCATATAGAGACGAGGCTGGCGGTAATTAGGCAGGTCACAAAAAAGAGAATCTTCTTTATTGTCTCTGTATTTATGCCCAAATGAATTGCATCTTCCTCTCCAATACTTATAGCATTCAAATCTTGTGCTAAGACATATATCACCAGGACACATGGGATAACTATAAAGCCAACTATAAGAAGAAGTTTTAAGTCATAAACCTGCATACTTCCCCATAACCACCATATTACCCCATGCAATGCCTCATTACTTGATAAAGAGATTACAAATACAATTATGCCCGAGAATGCTATAGAGACAATGACGCCGGAGAGAATTAGTGACTGCACCGGGATCTTATTACCCTGTTTAGCTAAATTGTAAACCAAAATAACCGCTAAGATTGCTCCCAGAAATGCCGCAAAAGGAAGGTATATTTTATAGGTGCCTATGATTATAGCTAATACGGCGCCTAATCCTGCACCGCTTGATGTACCTAATAGGTAAGGCTCAGCAAGCGGATTTTTTAAAATAGCCTGCAGTGCTATACCTGAAACTGAAAGACCCATGCCGGCTAAAATAGCCATTAATATACGCGAGAGTCTAAGATATAGAATATATTTATTTTGGGTAAGCATTAATTCAGATAAAGAAAAATGTACAGGCCCATGGGTAATTCCTAAAAACACTGCCAAAATTAATGTCAGAAAAAGAAGTAGGATTATTTTCCTATTGAATTTATTCATTCTTAAGATATAGTCTTTTATACATCTCAGCTAAACCCTCCACCACGCGAGGGCCCGGTCTTAATAATAAATCAGGATTGATGTCGGTATACACACGATTGTGTTTAATCGCGGATATATTTCTCCAGCCCAAACGCTCTCTGATTGCCTGGGCTGCCTTTTCATTTACCATATAAGCCAAGATAATACAGGTAGGATTACGTCTTATCACCACCTCTGGGCTAAAATAACTATAAGGCCGGGGGGTATCATAAGCAATATTAACTCCGCCCGCTAGGGTTATCAAATCATCGATAAAAGAATCTCTACCCGCAGTCATTAATGGTTTATTCCAATATTCTACAAAGACAGTGGGTCTATTTTGTTGAGGGATTAATTTAACCTTTGAATATATCTTTTCTATCTTGAGTTTCATGGTATAAACTAAAACCTCCGCCTCTTTTTCTTTATCAGTGAGCGCAGCCATTTCTTTAATGGAGGTGAATAACTCTTCCATATTGGAAGGGTTGCTGACATAAACTTTTAAATCCAACTGCCTTAATTTCCCAACTGCCGGTGTCTGTTCAAGGCCAGTGCAGAATATAATATCTGGTTTTAAAGATAAAATCTTCTCAATATTGGGTTGGCTAAATGAGCCTATTTTTTCTTTTTCTTGTGCTTTTAGAGGATAATTACAGAATGAACTTACTCCGATAATTTCCTTATCTAGTCCTAAGCTAAAGAGAATCTCAGTAGTGGAAGGGGCTAAAGAAATGTATCTTGGTTCATGATTTTCAGGGAGTGCCCCTTTAGCCGACTGTCCTAGGAAAAAGATTAAAATTAAATTAATAATTAGAAATATTTTCTTCATTACAATAAAAAACCCCGAATGTAGCAAAAATCTTATGCTACTCTTCGGGGTTGCACCCTCTTTTAAACTTGGCCCTTCCGCGAGGTAAATAATATAGGTAGGTTTTCTGACTTCCCCACCCTTTCAGCGGCCTTCCCATCTTAAGCGCTTAAGCTTAGAACAGTGGCATAAATCTGCTGAAAAAGTTCCCTTCCCATAATAGAAAGGGTGGAGTTACAGCAGCGGGACTGTGTTCGACTTTAACGAACTTCCCTAAATCTATATTATCAAATTGTCAAAACTAAATTACCTTAATTAGCGAATAATGTCAAGAGATTTTTAGCGGTGGGTGAAACGCGCTTCGGATATTGTACTTTGTTCAGGGACAGTCCCCTTCGGGGACAGTCCCTTTAGAATTCAATGCCTTTTCGGGCCTTTATGCCCTTTTTGTAATAATGTTTTTTATCTTTTATTTCGCTTACCAGATCCGCGAGTTTTATAATTGCAGGGTGCGCCCCACGGCCGGTGAGGATTAATTCTAAATTCTTTGGCGCCTTTTTTATAAGCTCGATGACATCGTTTAATTCTACAAGTTTAAGTTTTAAGGCGATATTGATTTCATCCAATATCACCATATTGTAATTTTTCTGGGATATAATCTTGTTTACCTGCCTTAAGCCCTTTCTTGCCAAGGCCATATCTTTTGGAGACGGTATTTTTTTAATAAAACACCTGCCTCCGAATTGTGCGACCTTTATATTTTTAAACCTTTTCAATGCCTTTAACTCGTTATAAAACATCCCCTTGGCAAACTGGCAGATATAAACCTCCAAGCCCGCGCCTGCTGCCCTTATAGCCAGGCCCAAGGCGGCAGTGGTCTTTCCTTTGCCCTTACCTGTATATACCTGTATCATAGCATTACCGCCTTGTAACTCATAATACCTAAAATACACAATATGGAAACAATGAGACCAGCCAGCAGGATACCCAGCAATATGGCTAAAAATGCATACCTGAATTTAATCTTAAATAAAGAGGCGGCTACAGCCCCGGTCCAGGCGCCGGTCACCGGCAGAGGTATAGCTACGAATAAAGCCAGACCCAGAGCCTCATATTTTTGTATTAGATCCGCTTTTTTTCTGGTGCGCGCAAAAAGCCAGTCAAAGAAACGCGCACATACCTTAAACCTTCTCAGCCGGGAAGAAACCGGTTCAAGCAAAAAAAGCAAAGGGATAACCGGAATAATATTGCCTAATACCGACAACAGATATGCCTTAGCCAACGGCATCCCCAGGGATAACGCCAGGGGGATTGCCCCTCTTAATTCTGATACCGGCAATGCCCCGACAATCATTACCAGGCATTCTTTAGGTATATACTTTAGCCAATTTAATATTATATCTAACATATCTCTTAGGGGACACCCTTAGCTTGGGCTGAAAGGGTGTCCCTCGATTGGGTTAAAGGGTGTCCCTGCTTAAACCGTGCTTGCCTATCAGGGGGACAAATACGCAGCCGCAAACTTCTCTGAAAGCAAACCTGCCTTCTTTCTTTTCTATCACTGTTAAAACCTGACTGAATGTCTCGCCCAACGGCAAGACCAGCCTGCCTGATTCTTTTAACTGCTCAGTCAAAGGCAAGGGGACTTTAGGGCTGGCAGCAGTAACAATAATTTTATCAAAGGGCGCAAATTCCTCCCAGCCCAAAGTGCCATCGGCGACCTTCATTTTAATATTCTGATAACCCAATGCATTCAGTGCGGCTTCTGCGCCCCTGCCTAAACCTTCAAACCTCTCTATGCTATAGACCTCTTTAGCCAATTCCGCCAGAACCGCTGTCTGATAACCTGAGCCGGTTCCTATCTCTAAAACTTTATCTTTTTCAGTCAATTCCAGGCATTCGGTCATTAAGGCCACGATATAAGGTTGGGATATGGTTTGACCTTCTCCAATGGGCACGGGAAAATCGGCGTAAGCGCTGTTTCTTAAATCTGAAGGGATAAATTTATGGCGTTCTATTTTATAAAATGCATTTAAGGTGCGCGGGTCTTTTATCCCACGGGGGATGAGCTGCTCCAGGACCATCTTTTTTCTTAATAGCGCGTAATCCATAGTTCTCTCACAATAAACCTGATAAATCTTAAGGTATCCACAAAAGGGTTGATCTGGCTTTTTTCTCCCAGGTATATACTCTTAATGGGCACGGATTCAATCTTAAACCCCAAGCGGGAGGCCTTAATCAGTATCTCTGATTCGGTCTCATATTTAGAAGTAGAGAGTTTGAGTTTTTCTAAGACCTGCCTCTTGATGAGGCGCAGGCCGCACTGGGTGTCGGAAATCTTTTGTTTTGCCACCCCGGATATAAGCCAGGACATAAATTGATTGGTTAAGAATCTTAGCGACGGCATATTCTTTGCCTTAGACATCCGGTCGCCGATAAAAATAGCGCTGTCTGAATCTTGCGCCAGGCGCATAAAATACGGTAAATCCTGGGGTAGATGCTGGCCGTCCCCATCCATAGTAATCACCGCCTCATAATCCTTCTGGCGGGCATATCCGAATCCTTTAATCAGAGAGGCACCCTTGCCTTCATTAGTCTGGTTCCTTAAAACCGTGGCCCCGTTTTCTCTGGCAATCTCAGGCGTATTATCAACTGAGCCATCGTCAACCACTAAAACCTCTAAATCCTGCTGGCGGATCTGCCGGATAAGGCCTCCGATCACCTTGGCTTCATTATAGGTAGGAATGATAACGCAAATCTTCATGATATCCAAAATCTCCTGAACATAAACCACTGGTCAGGATATTTCCTGATATAGCCTTCAATAATAACTTTATAGCGCCGGATTAAATCCATTATCTGTTTATCTTTATCGCTTTTAGAGATATGCCCTTCTTTTGTATCCGGATGCCAGGCATACTCAATCGGCTTTTCAAATTTAAGAGTAAAAGTATTATCTTTATTTCTAAATATAAATACCGGTACAATGGACGCTTGGGTTTTTAAAGCAAACCCTGCCGGGCCTACGGGAAAAAAAGTAGGCCTGCCAAAGAAATCTACAACCGCGCCTCTCTCGTTAAAATCCCTGTCGCCGACTAAGGCTATAATTTCATTTTTTCCAAAAAGTTCCAAACACTGCCTGACTGCCATGCCTAAGGGTATAACGCCCACCCCCTTACTCTGCCTCTGAAGATTAAAAAGATTATTTACCTGCTTATGTTTGTGCGTAAGCGCGACTACCCAGATAGGATACCCCAAGGTGGCTATGGCTGCCGCACCCAATTCCCAGTTTCCCAGATGAGCGCTTAAGGCGATAACACCTTTTCCCTTGCTTAAGGCATCATCTAAATAATGTATATCTTCTACTTTAATATTGCTTTTTAAGTATTGCATATTCATTTTTGAAAAACACAAAAAATCTACCAGATACTTGGCAAAGTTTCTAAACATCCGTATCCTGATACTGTGAATTTCTCTGTCTGATTTTTCCGGGAATATCGCTTTCAGGTTCTCCGTCACGTTCAGGCGGTCTTCGGCAGCGAATAGATAATGCAAATCAGAAATGAATACCGCTATCTTATAACCCATTTTTAGCGGCAGATGCAAGACAATAAACTGGCCGATTTTATAAAGGATATAATCAAACATAAGTGAGCGCGCAATCCAACGCTAATCTGGCTATATCGAGGCTGGCATTGGGCTTGCTGATACGGCCAGCGGCTTCGGAAAGCTGCTTTAACCTGCCGGGATGAGATAATAAATCTTCAATAACCAGATTTATGTCTTTAGGGTCATCTATCTTAATTGCTGCCCGTTTTTCAGTCAGATAACTGGTGTTACTTGCCTCCTGGCCGGGTATAGGTTTTATAATAATCATCGGCAGTTTCCTGGCTAAAGCCTCGGCAGTAGTCACACCGCCGGGTTTAGTAATAATGATATCTGCAATGCCCATTAATTCGTTGATATTATCGACATGCCCAAACAGCAAAATCTTTTTCTTGTATTTTTTTATTCTTTTTTTCAAAGAGCTATACAGTCTCTTATTGCTGCCGGTCACCACTATTTCCTGTAGTTCTCCTTTTATTTGCTCCAGGGACTTAATAATCGTTTTTAGCGGGCCTAATCCCTGGCCGCCGCCCATAATCAGAATTGTAGATTTATTTGCATTAAGGCCTAATTTTTCTGCCAGCTTATATCTGGGGATACTTTCGTTAAATTTAAGGTCAAAGGGAATCCCTAAGGTCTTTATTTTATCCGGTTCTACGCCTTTTTTCATTAAGAGCGAGGTTACCTCATCCGAAGGAGCGATATAGTAATTTACGGCATCGTATATCCAATAAGAATGAGGTATATAGTCGGTAAGGACGGCTATAAGGGGAATATTGGAATTATTAGTCTTTTTATAATCTGCCACCATTCCGCAGGGAAACGCCTGGGTGCAGATAATGGCCCGGGGTTTAAATCTATCAAAAAGATTTTTTAATTTTGGGGAATTAAATTTGTGGATGGTTTTTTTGATCCTTTCTATTTTTTTTATGACCTTGGGGTTGTCGTAAAGGTAATCCCATACCCCGGGCATCCTTTTAATCACGCTCATATAAAGACGATTGACAATTTTTTCCGAAATGGGATTGGTGTAATTAAAGGTATTGATATTTAAAATCTTTATATTAGGCGATAGCCTCTTTATTGCCTTTTCAATTGCCAGGGTAGCACTATGGTGCCCTGAGATTTCCGATATATACATTAATATTATATGTTCACCGGGCATAATGAGTTAAATCCTCTATCGCGCTATTGTTCCTGAATCACCGCTAAAACCTGCCCCACATTTACGCTGTCGCCTTCGCGGAAAAAAATCTCTGAAAGGACGCCTGCGCAGGGGCAAGGCAAGTTAAACGTGGCCTTGTCTGTGGTAAGCTCAAGGAGGTCATCTTTTTCATTGACCTTATCGCCTTCTTTAAAATACCAGTAAGAAACCGTGGCTTTCTCGATTCCTTCGCCCAATGCTGGTAAGATTACCTTAGTCATAATATTGCCTCCTGAAAAATATTCTTTTTATCATAAAAGACTGCTCTCAATTTATGCACCAGGCTTTCTTTTAAATGATCAATTTCGATATCCCTGCCTAATACAGTCTCTAATGAAGTCATTTCTATATCCATACCGCAAGGCCTGATGAGTGAGAAATTATCCAGGTCGTTTTTTTTGATATTTATGCTTGAGCCGTGAAAGGTTATCCAGTTTTTAATCGCGATGCCTATGGAGGCAATCTTTTGTTTACCTACCCAAACGCCGGTTAAGCCCGAGAGCCTGTCGGCCTTAATGCCAAAATCCGATAATAAGCCTATGGCTACCTCTTCTAATTGCCTCAAGAATAAATGGATATCTTTTTGAAAATATTGCAGGTTGAATACGGGATAAACCGTAAGTTGCCCGGGGCCATGATAGGTAACGTCCCCTCCCCGCTCTGAATCGTATAATTGTATCCCCCTGGCTTTTAATTCCGATTCCGCAACCAGTATATTTTTCTTATCCGCTATCCTGCCCAGGGTTATGACCGGATAATGCCGGCATAAAATCAGCGCTGATTTAAGCAGGCCTGTCTTTACAGACGAAAGTAACTCTTTTTGAAGCTGCAAAGCCTTTTGATACTGGACTAATCCTAAATCAAATACCTTAAACTCCATAACCCTCTTTTAATGTTTCGGCTATTGATTCAGTCAGGGTGGGATGGGCAAATATCGTATCCTGAATTTGAGAGATTTTAAGCCGGCTGGAAACAGCCAAAGTCAAAATACCGATTAATTCCGTTGCCCGGGGCCCAATGATAGAAGCGCCCAGGATTTGCTCTGTTTTCTTATCAGAGACAATCTTAATAAAACCCTCGGCCTCATCTAATATGTGCGCCATCCCCGAACCCTTGAAATCAAACCTGTTGACCTTTATATCTATACCTTTATTCTTAGCCCCTTCTTCATCCATGCCGACACTGGCTAACTCCGGGTCACTAAAAATGCAGCTGGGGACACTGGCCGTATTTATCTTTTTGGGATTATTGGGTGAGGCAATATTCTCTGCGGCAATACGGCCCTGATAAGAGGCAAAATGGGCAAGCATAATCTGCCCGGTGCAGTCACCGGCGGCGTAGATATTGGCAATGTTGGTCTTTAGGTATTCATCGACCATGATTCTTTCTTTTTCCAGATTCAGGCCTATCTTCTCCAAAGATAAACCCTTAGTGTCAGGGGTCCTGCCCACGCAAAGCAATGCTAAATCAAAATCCCTTAATTCTAGGGTTTGGGCATCGGTATTTGTGCTGACCTTAATACCTTTCTTCTTAAAGGCATTTTCCAGTTTCTTAGCCAGTTCTTGATCCTGGCCGGGTAAAAGTTGCGGCATCTTCTCTGCTATTAAAACCTGTGTCCCCAAAGAAGAAAATAAATTCGCAAATTCGCAACCTATAACTCCACCGCCGATAATCAAAAGCGAGCCGGGGACTTCTTTTAGGTTTAGGATTTCATCGCTAGAGACAATCTTTTTTCCGTCAAATACCAATCCCTTTAGTTCCATCGGCCTTGAGCCAACAGCAATAAGGATGAATTTTGTCTTTAGGGTTTGGCTTCCTACTTTTAATTCTCCAGGCGATAAGAGCTTGGCCTCATCCTTAAATAGATCAATGCCTCTAAGCATAAACTGCAGCCCATGAGAAAGCTGTTGTATAATTTTATCTTTTCTTTCCTGGATTTTGCTAAAATCTATTTGGGGATTTGTAACCTTGATACCGAATATCTCGGATTTTTTGGTAAGGGTATATACTTTAGCAGACTGAATAAGGGCCTTTGTGGGTATACAACCGCGGTTAAGACAGGTGCCGCCTAATTGATCTTTTTCGATAAGGGCAACCTTCAGCCCTAATCCCTTTGCCCTGATCGCGGCGTTAAATCCTGCCCAGCCTGCGCCGATGATTGCGAGGTCATAATTCATTGTTACATTGTTACATTGTCGAATTGTTCTTTAAGCCGAGTTGCGGATTGGATGAGCGCGTCTTTTTCTTGTTTATTTAAATCCAATTCAATAATCTGCTGGATACCTTCTTTTCCTAAGCGGCAGGGAACACCAATGCAGGCATCTTTAATCCCGTATTCGCCATCCAGATATGCACAGACCCCTAAGATGCGCTGTTCGTTTTTGACAATGGCCCTTACTATCTGGCTCACTGCTGCCGAGGGCGCAAAATAAGCGCTGCCGCTGCCTAATAAAGAGACGATTTCTGCTCCGCGCCCTACAGTCTTTTTAACTAACTGTTGGAGTTTCTCATCATCCAACAGTTCATTTAGGGCAACACCCTTGACATTCGTAAACCGGGGTAAAGGCAACATCCCTTCACCATGGCTGCCAATCACTGTAGCTTGAATTTCTGTATTGGGGATATTTAATTCCCTGCTGATAAGATTAGTAAACCTGGCGGCATCTAAAGTAATGCCCATCCCGAATACCTTACTGGGTTTGAAACCGGTGATTTTTAAAGCCAGATAGGTCATTAAATCTAAAGGGTTGGTCACCACGATCACGACGGACTTAGTGGCTAATTTCTTTATATGCAAACATATATCTTTTAATATCAGCGCGTTTTTATTGAACAGGTCCTGGCGGCTCATTCCGGGCTTGCGCGGCAGGCCGGCCATAATCACCGCAATATCAGAATCCCTTATTTCCTGAATATCATCTGTGCCTTTAACTTTATAATTATATCCCAATACACAGGAGCTGTCTTCTAAATCCAGGCCCTTGCCTTGGGCTAAACCTCTAACGACATCAAGCAATATGACCTCACCCAATCCCTCCTGGGCAATGCGCATCGCTGCCAGGCCGCCGACATTACCTGCACCGATTATTGAGATTTTCATAGGTTTATTTTAAATTTTTAATAATGGCCTCTGCCATTTCCCGGGTTCCTGCGCTGGTAGGGTCGTTGCGATTGGGTTTTAAATCATAGGTAACAAATTTGCCTTCAGCCAAGACATCTTTTACTGCTTCTTCTAATCTCTCGGCGGCTTTATCTTCACGCAGATAACGTAACATCAACACCCCGGATAAAATCATTGCTGTAGGATTCACCTTATTTAAGCCCTGGTATTTGGGCGCTGCGCCATGCACTGCCTCAAATACAGCGATACCATCGCCGATGTTTGCCCCCGGACTAATCCCTAATCCGCCGACCAGGCCGGCGCATAAATCCGAGATGATATCCCCGTAAAGATTGGGCAGAACCAGGACATCGTAGTTGCGGGGAACCTTTACCAGTTGCATGGCCATATTGTCTACAATCGCCTCCTCAAAGGTTATCTTAGCCGTGTACTCTCCAGCGACTTCGCGCGCAGTCTTTAAAAATAGTCCGTCGGTAAACTTCATAATATTGGCCTTATGCACCGCTGTAACTTTTTTACGGCCGAACTTCAAGGCATATTCAAAGGCAAACCTGACAATCCTTTCTGAGGCATATTTAGATATTGGTTTAATGGAGATGGCTGAATCTAAACGCAATTTCTTCTGACTGTATTTCTCTATCAATTGAATAAGGTCCCTAGTCTGGGTTTCGCCCTCCTGAAATTCTATACCGGCGTATAAATCTTCGGTATTTTCCCTGATTACTACTAAATCTATATTTTTATAGGAGCTGTTTACCCCCGCATAAGATTTGGCGGGCCTAACGCAGGCATAGAGGTCTAAGGCCTGCCTGATAGCCACATTGACCGAACGGAAACCGCCTGCGATAGGGGTGATTATCGGGCCTTTTAAGGCCACCTTGTTTTTCCTGATGCTCTCTAAAACATTTTCAGGCAGGATATTCCCGGATTGGTCCTGGGCTGCCTGGCCGGCAATAACCTCATCCCACTCTATCTTAACCCCGGTTGCCTCTATGCACCTTCTTGCCGCGCTGGTTACCTCCGGGCCAATCCCATCGCCAGGTATCAGAGTTATTTTGTGCGCCATAATTTATTTAAACCTCAGGTAATTTTCTGTATTTTTTATAATAATTAATAATCCCGCCTTCTTTCAGTAATTCCTGCATAAAATGAGGCAGGGGCTTGGATTTAAGTTTTATATTTTTAGTTAAATCTAAAACCTCTCCTTTATCTAAATCTATCTGGAGGGCGTCATTCTCCCCTATCTTGCCTGTATCAAGTTCGATTAAAGGTAATCCGATGGCAAAACTATTACGATAGAATATCCGGGCAAACGTCTTGGCCAAGACAGCTATAATTCCGCATTCCTTTATCACCAGGGGCGCCTGTTCCCGCGAAGAACCCAGGCCAAAATTCTCACCGGCTACGATTACGGATTCACCCGGAATTATCTTCTTAGGAAAATCCGGGTCAATATCTTCCATGATATGCCTGGACAGTTCCTTGATGTCAGTTATAGAAAATTTGTACCGTCCGGAAATAATAAAATCCGTATTTATATTTTCGCCTAACTTCACGGCTCGGCCTTTTAATTTTATCATAATTGCCGGAATTCTTCAGGATTTTTCACTTTAGCCAGAGCCACATCCAGGATAATAGAGCCCTTCTGGAATAATTCCTTCAGAGATTTATCCATTGTATTCATGCCGTACTGGCTGCCGGTCTGCATCAGCGTTGCTATCTGCTCAATCTCCTGCTCGCGGATAAGATTTCTGATACCGGCTGTACCAATCATTACTTCAGTAGCCAGGATCCGGCCTTGACCTGAGGCATGAGGAAGCAATAACTGTGAGATTACGCCCTGTAAACAGTTTGCCAGCTGCAGCCTTACCTGTTGCTGCTGGTAGGGCGGAAATACATCTATAATCCTTTCAACAGTCTGGGGGGCATCGGGTGTATGCAGGGTGGCCAGGACCAAATGTCCGGTCTCGGCGGCAGTAAGGGTGGTAGAGATGGTCTCTAAATCGCGCATCTCACCCACTACAATAACATTAGGGTCTTGCCTTAAGCTGTGCCTTAATGCCTCGGCAAAGGAATGCGTATCGGCATAGACCTCTCTCTGTTTTATTACGCTTTTTTTATTGGTGTGGATAAATTCAATGGGGTCTTCAATACAGACAACCAGGTAATTCTTTTCATTATTAATCAAATCGATTATCGCAGCCAGGGTTGTAGTTTTACCCATGCCTGTGGGCCCGGTGACTAAAACCAGGCCGTTGGACTTACGGGCTAGGTCTTTAACAATCGGCGGTAATCCTAAATCTTCTATGGCGGGTATCGCCAGCGGTACACGCCTAAAAGCCGCCTCTACCGAACCCTTCTGTAAATGGACATTGACGCGAAACCGGTCCATATTCGGAAGGGCTAAGGAAAAATCCAATTCTAGATTCTGCTCAAACGCCTCTTTCTGGGGATTAGACAAGATGCTGTAAATCATCCTTTTTAAATCTTGCTTCTCCAGAGTCCCTAAATTTGTCCGTTGTAATTTCCCGTCTATGCGTAATATCGGGGGTTCTTTATCGCTGAGATGTAAATCCGAAGCCTTATTTTTAATGCACAACAAAAGCAAATCCTTTATTTCCATGTCAACCTCCTTAATCATAGGTATTTTCTCGGATCAGCAATCTTACCCTCAATAGCCGAAGCCGCCACAGTTGCCGGCGACGCCAGATAGATAAAGGCCTTAGGATTACCCATCCTGCCTTTAAAATTTCTATTAGCAGTAGAAATAACCACTTCTGCGTCCGCGGGTACGCCGTTATGCGTGCCCACGCAGGGCCCGCAGCCAGGCGCAACAATTACCGCGCCAGCTCCAACCAAAGTATCTATAATGCCTGATTTCAAGGCACCTAAAAATATTGCGCGCGAGGCCGGGGCAACAATAAATTTTACTCCAGAGGCAACCTTTTTAGATTTCAAAATAGAAGCCGCTACCTTTAAATCCTGGAGCCGGCCATTGGTGCAGGTGCCTAAGAAGGCCTGGTCTATCTTTATATTTTTGAGTTTATCTACCGAAGATACATTGTCTACGCTGTGCGGGCAAGACACCTGTGGTTTTAATTTTGAAATATTATATTTTAGAAGCTTATCGTACGTAGCATCCTTATCGGCGACGACGGGTTTTATCTTTTTATTTTTACCCAGTTTTGGTTTTAACCAGGCAATTGTCTTTTTATCCTGGGGCATAAACCCTGCCTTTGCCCCCATTTCTACAATCATGTTGCATATAGTAAAACGGCTGTCCATATCTAATCCGTCAACTACTCTGCCCTGGAATTCAATGGCCTTGTATGTTGCCCCATCGCTCTTTAAGTCGCCGATAATCCTCAGGATTATATCTTTGGCAAATACCCCTTTGGGGAGCTTGCCTTCTATTATAATTTTAATCGTTTCCGGCACTTTAAACCAGTTTTTTCTTGTGGCTAAGGTAACAGCCAGATCTGTGGAGCCCACGCCTGTAGAGAAAGCGCCTAAGGCGCCGTAGGTACAGGTATGCGAATCTGCGCCTAAGACTAAGTCGCCGGGTAGTATTTGCCCGGATTCAGGGATTACCTGATGACAAACACCGCAGCCAATATCATAAAGTGCGGTCTTATGCTCCCGGGAAAATAGGCGCATCCTTTGATGGATCCTGGATGTCTCTTCTTTTGGGGAAGGGGCATTATGGTCAATAACCATGCAAAATCTTGTTTTTATCTGTTTTATCTTTAATTCATTCAATCTATCTAGAATGATAGAGGAGGTCCCATCCTGGCCAAAGGCAAAATCAACCTTACATATAGCAAAATCGCCTGCCTTTAAATCTCGCCCGGTATGGGTAGTAAGTATTTTCTCGGCAATGGTCTTAGGGCCATTCATAACTTGTTTAACCACTCTTCTATCCTGTCCATGCCTTTTTTTATCTGCTCTATACTCGTAGCAAAACTTATCCGCACATAATCATCCCTGCCAAATCCTGCGCCCGGGATAACAGCTACAGAGGCCTCCTCAAGCAACCGACTGGCGAAATCAAGAGAAGTCAATCCGGTCTTGGCAATACCACAGAATACATAAAACGCGCCCCCTGGGGCAAGGGCATTTATGCTCTTAATCTGGCTTAACCTCTGCATGATGTAGTCTCTTCTTTTTTGAAATTCCCCACGCATATTTTCTACAAAAGCATCTGGAGTATTTAATGCTGCCAGGGCTGCCTTCTGGCTAATGGAAGTAGGGTTGGAAGTGGAGTGATCCTGTAACCTGGATACAGCGCTAACTATGTCAGAAGGAGCGCCCAGATAACCAATGCGCCATCCGGTCATAGAATAACTTTTAGATAGGCCATTAACAGTAATAGTAAGATCGTATATATTTTTATTCAAACTGGCAATGGATATGTGCCTGAGATTATCGTAGATAATCTTTTCATAAATCTCATCGGCTATAACAAAGATTTTTTTTGCCACGCAAAACTGGGCTATCTCTTGTAGCTCATTCAGGTTATAGACAGAGCCGGTAGGATTGGCAGGGCTATTTAGTATAAGTAACTTAGTTTTAGGGCTAATATATTTGTTAAGGTCGGATACAGTTACTTTGAAATTATTTTCGGGTAAGGTTTTTATAAAACGGGGGATTCCTTGGCAGATGTTTACCATCTGCGGGTAACTGACCCAATAAGGAGAAGGTATTAAGACCTCATCACCCTCACCGACCAAGACAAGAAGGCTATTGAAGATACTGTGTTTTGCTCCGCAGGATACAACTATCTGACCGGGGTCATAATCTAAGGAGTTATCCTTTTTAAATTTCCCGCAGATGGATTGTTTTAATTCGCTGATGCCGGTGGTGGGTGTATATTTGGTAAACCCTGTTTTTATCGCCTCTATAGCGGCGTCCTTAATGAAATCCGGCGTATCAAAATCAGGCTCACCGCCAGCCAAATTTACAATATCCTTGCCTTCGGATTTTAATATTTTGGCCTTGGCAGTTATAGCTAAGGTCAAAGAGGGGTTGATTTTCTTTATACGTTCAGTTAATCGTCTCTCTACGCGCATCTGATTAAATTAAAAATTTAATCTTAGTTCTGATATCTGAATTTATAAGGAACCCCTCTGCTTCTTAAATATGCCTCTTACGCCTCCTAGAAACTTCTTTAAAGACTTCTTGGTGGCGACGGGCGGTTTTTCCTTAACCCCGGCCTTTGTCTTAGGCTTCTTTTCTTCAATAGGTTTTTCTTCAACAACAGGAGCGGACTTTTCTCCCGCGCTTTTAATCTCCTGCTCCTTTTTATCTAGCTTTCGCTCTTTTTTCTTAATTTCTGTAAGTTCCAGGACTACCATTTTAGCGTTATCGCCCCGCCTGAAGCCTAAATTAAAAATCCTTGTATACCCTCCCTTTCTGGCGCTGAAACGCTCCCCAATAACATCGAAAAGCAGCTTTACCTGCCTGTGATCGCTCAATATCTTATAAGCCCGCCTTTTAGCGGCAAGGGTATTAAGTTTAGCCAAAGTTATAAGTTTTTCTACCAACGGCCTTACTGCCAGAGCCTTGGTCTTTGTAGTCTTAATACTTTGATGTATAAGCAGGTTTTTCGCAAGGCTGATTAATGTGCTCTTGCGCCAGCTGGTAAAACGATTTAATCGAAATCTTGACTTCCTGTGTCTCATTTTCTTATATTACTCTCGCTTAAACTTTTTAGAATCAAACTGCATGCCTAAAGTTAAATTCATCCTGGCGATAAGCTCTCTTATCTCAGTTAGGGATTTCTTACCAAAGTTCTTTAAGCCTAACATTGCCTCTTCGGGCTTTTTCACTAAATCCCCGATGGTTTTGATATTAGCCTCCCTTAAGCAATTGAAGCTCCTTACGGATAGTTCCAGTTCTGATATAGGAAGCCTTAATTTTTCATAGAGCGCTAATTCTTCTTTAGTCATCTCTGGTTCTTCTTCTTCCTCTTCGGGCAATTGGCCGAAGTTGACAAATACATCTAGATGCCTTTGCAAAATATTAGAGGCGTAGAGAAAGGCGTCTTTGGGGCTGATAGCGCCGCTTGTGAATACCTCTAATATTAATTTATCATAATCTGTTCTTTGCCCCACACGCGTATTCTCCACATGTAAGTTTACTTTTTTAACCGGGCTAAAGATAGAATCTATGGGGATTACGCTGATAGGTTGGCCTTCTTTTTTATTTGATTCTGCAGATACATAACCTCTGCCTCTGGCTACTTCCATTTCCAGATAAAATTTGGTATCCTTGCTCAAAGTAGCAATATGTAAATCCGGGTTAATTATTTCTATTGTTTCATCAGCCTCTATGTCCTTTGCCTTTACCTCTCCCTTAGTTTGTTTCTTTATATGTATTGTCTTGGGTATCTTGGAGTGCGAATTCAGTATAAGGTTTTTTATATTTAAGATTAACTCCGGAACATCTTCAAGTACTCCCGGTATATTTGAAAATTCGTGTTGTACCCCTGTAATTTTTATAGAAGTGACTGCGCTGCCTTCTATAGAAGACAATAAAACGCGTCTTAGGGAATTACCCAGCGTTACACCATAACCTCTTTCAAAAGGGGCAGCAGAAAATTTACCGTAGGTATTGGTATAAGTAGACTCGTCACACTCCAGTCTTTTTGGTAATTGAAAATCTTTCCATTTTAGGCCCATCTTTTTCGCTCCTTTGTCCTGCAGAGTGTAAGATGTCTATTCTTACACATTGATATTATTTAGAATATAACTCTACAATTAAGTGTTCTTGGATTGTGCTTGGAATATCTTCCTTTTCAGGCAACCTTAAAACCTTAACTTCTAAATTATTAGGATTTAGCTCTAACCAAGAGGGAACGGATCTGTCTTTAGTAAGTTCCATATTTTCTCTAATCATATTTTGCGCCTTGTCTTTGGCCTTTACCTGGATGAGTTCGTCTTTATCTACTAAATAAGACGGGATATTGACGCGTTTTGAATTCACGTAAATAAAATTATGGCGCACTGTCTGTCGGCCCTGGGAACGCGAAGCGGCAAAACCCAGCCTAAAGATTACATTATCTAATCTTCTTTCTAGAAGTTGCAATAATACCTTTCCGGTTACGCCCTTTGATTTGGAAGCAATCTTAAAATACCTCCGGAACTGTCTTTCTAAGACCCCATACATCCTTTTTACTTTTTGCTTCTCTCGTAACTGTAAACCATAATTAGAAGGTTTTTTCCTGCCCTGGCCGTGCTGGCCCGGGGCATAGCTCCTTTTGGTAAAAGGGCATTTCGGGGTAGAACACCTCATGCCTTTTAAGAATAACTTTTCTCCTTCGCGACGGCATAACCTACAAACTGCTTTTATGTATCGAGCCATTTATTATACTCTCCTTTTTTTCCGGGGACGACAACCGTTATGTGGAATAGGAGTTACATCTTTTATAGAGACTACAGTAAGTCCCGCCGCCTGCAAAGCCCTGATTGCGGATTCCCTGCCTGAGCCAGGGCCTTTTACGTAAACCTCTACCTCTTTAATCCCTATTTCCTTTGCCTTTCTTGCTGCATCTGTAGCCGCTACCTGTGCTGCAAAAGGGGTGGATTTCTTAGAACCGCTATAACCAACTATGCCAGGCGCAGACCAGGCAAGGACATTACCTTGTTTATCGGTTATGGTAATTATTGTATTATTAAAGCTGGCTTTGATATGCGCTATGCCAGATGTTACGCCCCTGGCAATCTTTTTCTTCTTTGCTTTATCTTTTGTGGCCATTAAAACTTGCCTCCTTTTAAAAATTTTTTATTATTTTGGCGGCGTAGCGGTAGCGGCTACCCTCTTCGGTGCAGCTTTCTCCTTTATAACTGATACCGCGCCTTTACGCCGGCCTTTGCGCGTGCGGGCATTCGTACGCGTACGTTGGCCTCTTACCGGAAGCCCTTTTTTATGGCGCATCCCCCGCCAAGAGCCTATATCGATCAATCTCTTTATATCCTGTGAAATACTCCGACGCAAATCTCCTTCAATCTTAGAGCTACTTTTTTGTATGGCGCTGGTTATACGCACGATCTCTTCTTCTGTTAAGTCCTTAGCCCGTTTATCAGGCAAGACTGAAGCATCCTTAAGGATCTTATTAGATAGGTCCATTCCTACTCCGTATAAATAAGTCAGGGCAATTACTATCTTCTTCTCCTTGGGGATATCTATACCTATAATCCTGGGCATTAGCCTCTCCTCATCCTTGCCTCTGTTTATGTTTTGGGTTAAAACATATTACGCGCACAATTCCCTTTCTTTTAATAATCTTGCACTTACTGCAAATCTTTTTAACAGAAGACTTTACTTTCATAATAAATTGCTATTTAGACCTAAAGGTAATCCTCCCCCGGCTTAGATCATAGGGGGAAAGCTCCAATTTTACTTTATCGCCCGGTAATATTCTTATAAAATGCATGCGCATCTTGCCTGATACGTGGGCCAATACGCGGTGCCCATTTTCCAACTCTACCTTAAAGACGGCATTAGGTAATGTCTCGATTACCTTGCCTTCTGTCTCAATCAATTCTTCTTTGGCCATAATCAAACCCTTTATCTCTCTAGATATAACTAGGCCGTCAGAATCTGAGGCCCATCTTCTGTAATGGCTATAGTGTGTTCAAAATGAGCTGAAGGCATGCCGTCCTTGGTGACTGCGGTCCAGCCATTATCCAGAATCTCAGATTCCCATTTCCCCATATTGACCATTGGCTCAATGGCCAATACCATGCCCGGCATTAATATCGGGCCCTGGCCGGCTCTGCCAAAGTTAGGTATCTCCGGCTCTTCGTGCAGGCTACAGCCTATACCATGCCCGACAAATTGCCGCACCACAGAAAAGCGATGCCTCTCTACATAGCTTCCAATAGCATAGGAAATATTGGAGAGATAATTATTTGCGCGTGCCTGTTTTATCCCTTCTGATAACGCTGATTTTGTTACCTTAATTAATTTCTTTATCTTAGAATTTACCCTTCCCACAGCCACAGTTATAGCGGCATCAGAAAAATAGCCCTCATAATTTATCCCCAGGTCTAAACTTATAATATCGCCGCTCTTTAGCCTGCGCTCACCGGGTATACCATGTACAATCTCTTCATTAATTGAAGTGCATATATTTGCAGGAAAACCTCTGTAACCCTTAAAGGCGGATATTACGTTCTCCCGGCGCACTAAATCTTCCGATAGCTCATCGATTTCTCCCGTGGAAATACCTACGCATATACATTCCTGCAATCTTTGCATTATCTTGGCTAAAATTTTACCTGCTGCTTTTAACATCTCTAGATCTTTCTCATTTTTTATGGGAATCATTATACTCGTCTATAAGCTGAATAATCTTATTTATCACCATCGGCGCTTCCTGATCAGCAGAAACGCTGAATAATTTTGACTTCTCCTGATAATGCTGAACTAATCCAGAAGATTCTTTCTTATAAACTTCTAATCTTTTTTTAATCGTTTCTTCTTTATCGTCGGTTCTCTGATAAAGCCTGCCGCCGCAATCATCACAGGTCATCTCTTTTTCAGGCGGCATATTTTTAATGTGGAAATTCCTGCCGCAGAGACTGCAAACCAAACGGCCCGAAAGACGCTGTATAATCACAGATTCGCTGGTATCTAAATAAATAACCATATCTATCCCCATGTTTCTCTGTTTCAGCACATCATCTAAGGTCTCTGCCTGATTGATATTGCGAGGATAACCATCTAAAATAAAGCCGCTTTGGATATCAGGCTGGCTGAATCTTTGGGTTAACATCTGACTGACTAATGTATCGGGTACAAGCGCCCCTTTATTCATATATTCTTTGGCCTGCTGGCCTAACTGAGTACCCTTAGAGGCATTCTCCCTTAAGATATCACCGGTTGATATATGCGCTAAATTTAATCTCTCTGCCAGCGTCTTGGCCTGTGTACCTTTTCCAGCGCCCGGCGGCCCCAAGAGTATAATGCGCATATTTATTTTATCTCCTGCCTTTAATACGGCCGGCCTTAATAAAACCTTCATAGTGGTGCATTAAAAGATGCGATTCAATCTGTTTTACGGTATCCAACATTACGCCCACCACGATTAATATCCCTGTGCCGCCAAAAAAAGAAGCCACAAGATACGGCACTCTTAGCCAGGCCATAATAAAATCGGGAAATATAGCGATAAATGCAATAAATAAAGCGCCGGCCAAGGTGATCCTGGTCATGATGTGGTCTAAGAATTCGGCGGTAGAAGTCCCGGGCCGGATACCCGGTATAAAGCCGCCGTATTTTTTCATATTTTCAGACAGGTCAACAGGATTAAATACAATAGCAGTATAAAAATAACAGAAAAATATTATAAGCAGTGCGTATACTACCGTATAAAGAAGGTGGCCTCTCACCCAACTCTGCGCCCATCTCTGGAATATAGGATTAGGGATAAACGAAGACATAGTCGCCGGAAAAAGGATTAAGGACTGGGCAAAAATAATGGCGATAACTCCGGATGTATCCACTTTTAAAGGTATATATGTAGACTGCCCGCCATAAATCTTCCTGCCCACAATCCTGCGCGCATACTGAACCGGAATCTTTCTTTGACCCTGAGTTATAAGTACTACCGCCAATATTACGCCTACCAGGAGTGCGGCCATGATCAATAATGTAAAAGGTTGAATCTGACTGTGGGCCGGGGAAAACGGCGAAAGCAGAACAAATAACTGATGTAATGCTGTGGGGATCCTGGAAATAATACCTGCGGTAATAACTAATGATATGCCATTTCCGATGCCTCTCTCCTGTATCTGTTCACCTAACCACATGATAAATATAGTGCCGGTGGTTAACGTAAGCACGGTAAGTAATCTAAAACCCCATCCAGGAAACATGACTATTCTGAGGCCTTCAAATCGAGCGGGGTTTTCAAGCCACAAGGCAATAAAAAAAGATTGAATTACAGCTAAAAATACTGTCCCATAACGGGTGTATTGGGTTATCTTCTCATGGCCTGTCCTGCCTTCCTTGGCTAACTTTTCCAGACTGGGTATAACTGCAGTCAGAAGTTGCAGGATAATCGACGCTGAGATATAAGGCATAATCCCCAGGGCAAATATAGTAAGTCTCTCCATTGCGCCGCCAGAAAACATATTGATTATGCCAAATAAAGTACCTCCTTGAGTTTTAGCAATGCGACTGAAGAATTCAGCCAGTGCCGCTCCGTTAATACCCGGCGTAGGCACATAACAGCCGACGCGGTAGACGGCAAGAAGTATGGCGGTGATAACAATTCGTTTTTTTAAATCGGGAATTTTAAATGAATTAAATAAAGCACTAAGCATTTATGATCTCTACGTTACCACCTGCATTTTTAATCTTACTGGCAGCATTTTTTGAAATTGTATGTGTCTGTACGAAAAGAGGGTTTTTAACTTCTCCGTTGCCCAAAATCTTAACTAATTTATCTTTATCTTTAATCAGGCCTTTTTCTTCCAATAACTCTAGTGTTATGGTCGGTTTTTTTATCCTATTTAAATCCTCTAAATTCACAATTTGGTACTCTTTTTTAAAACGGCTCCTAAAACCTCGTTTGGGAATTTTACGAATCAAAGGCACCTGTCCGCCTTCAAATCCCAGGTACAAATTTCTCCCTGAGCGCGAATTCTGACCGTTGCTGCCGCGGGTAGAAGTTTTGCCGTGACCTGAACCAGACCCTTTGCCTACAATCTTCTTACGTTTATGGGCGCCTCTTGGAACTTTCAAGTTATGTAACCCAATTATTTCGCTACTGGCGGATCTCTTACTTCTGCGTATCTTCTTTTTCATTTTCTACTACCTTTAAGTTCTTTAATCCCTGCACAGTCGCCTTAATTACGTTTACGGGATTATTAGATTTAAGACATTTGGTTAAGATATCTTTTATGCCTGCAGCATCACATATTGCCCTTACCGGACCAGCAGCAATTACACCCGTTCCTTCAGATGCAGGCTTCAGGAGAACTTTTGCTGCTCCGAATTCTCCGATAATCTCATGGGCTATAGTAGAACCTTCAAGGGGTACCCTAAAAAGTTCCCTCTTCGCCTTAGTCAAAGCCTTACGAATAGCGCCTGCCACCTCATTTGCTTTACCTAAAGCAAAACCTATGCGGCCTTTCGCATCTCCTACCACGACCAATGCTCGAAAAGAAAATTTCTTGCCGCCCTTTGTAACCTTCGTTACCCGGTCGATAGAGATAACCTTCTCTACTAATTCTGGCTGTTGTTCAATATTTAATTCACGCATCTTTAAAACTCCAATCCTGCTTTTCGCAAGGCATCAGCAAAGGCCTTTACTCTTCCGTGGTATAGATAACCGGCGCGGTCAAATATAATTTTACTAAAGCCTTTCTCCTTCGCCCGCTGGGCAAACACCTCGCCAAAAAATTCAGCGGCCTTGATATTTCCCGCACAAGGGAATTTTTGTCTTATCTGTTTATCTAGCGTAGATAGAGAAAAGAGGGTTTTATTTTCTGCATCATCTATAATCTGGGCATTAAGATTTTTTAAACTGCGGTGGATAACCAGACGCGGCTTCTGATTTGTACCGTGCATCTTTAGGCGGATACAGCGGTGTCTTTTTAATCTTAATAACTTTTTCTTATTTTTCATATTTTATTTCGTTCCTGCCTGGGCCTTGCCTATCTTTTTCTTAACATACTCTCCCACGAAACGTATGCCCTTGCCTTTATAAGGTTCAGGGGGACAGACAGCCCTGATTTCCGAAGCTACCGCACCCACCTTTTCTTTATCAATACCTCTTACCACAATCCGCGTCTGTTTTGGCGTCTCTATCTCTATGCCCTGCGGAATAGCTAAATTTACGGGATGAGAAAAACCCAACTGCATATTCAAATTATTGCCCTGGACTTGCGCACGAAATCCTATCCCCACTATTTCCAGTTCTTTAACGTAACCCTCGCAAGCCCCCTTAACCATATTAAAGATTAAGGCCCTATATAACCCGTGTAAAGATCTATCTAATTTTGTGTCGGATATGCGTTTTACAAAAAGTTGGTTATCCTTTATTTCTAAATTTATTCGATCGGATAAAGAACGACTTAATTTTCCCTTTGGCCCTTCTACATGGACAAAGCCATCCCTGACTTCAATCTTCACATCTTTAGGTATAATTACTGGTTTTTTGCCTATCCTAGACATATCTTCTCCATCTACCAGATATAACCAATAACCTCTCCGCCTACGCCTAATTCCCTGGCCTCTTTGTCAACAACGATACCTTTGGAAGTTGAGATAATCGCTAAACCCCTGCCTCTCAAGACAAAAGGAATCTCATCGCGCTTTACATAGACGCGTAATCCTGGTTTGGATATACGTTTTATATTTCTTATAGCTGATTTACCAGAAATATATCTTAAATAAATCCTCAATATACCCTGTTTTTGATCTTCTATTAGTTTAAAATTATCAATATATTTTTCTCTTTTTAGAATATCCAGAATAGACTTAATTGTATTTGAGGCAGGCACATCTGCATTTTCCTTATGAGCCATTGTAGCATTGCGTATTATCGTAAACGAATCAGCGATTAAATCTGTCCTGGACATCTTTCTATTCTCCGTAATTAGTGATTACCAACTTGCCTTTTTAACCCCGGGTATTAATCCCTGTCGGGCCAATTCCCTGAAACAGATTCGACAAAGTTGGAATCTTCTCAAATAACCGCCTGATCTACCGCAAATAGGGCAACGATTATATTTACGTGTAGAAAATTTAGGGGGCCTCCTACATCTTAGTATCTGTGAAATCTTTGCCATATTATTCCTGCATTTGAAAAGGCATGCCAAACAATCTCAACAATTCTCTTGCCTGATCTTTAGACTTAGCATTTTTAATTACAAAGGTTATATCCATGCCCTGAGCACGGCTCAAGCGATCATAATCTATCTCAGGAAATATTGTCTGTTCACTCAGCCCTAAAGAGTAATTGCCTGCTTTATCAAAAGACTCAAGCGGCACTCCCCTAAAGTCACGCAGGCGGGGAAGGGCGATATTGAAAAACCTATCCATGAACTCGTACATTATTTTCCATCTGAGTGTAACTTTACCTCCAATAGGATTAGACTTTTTAATTTTGAAATTCGCAATAGCTTTTTTTGCCCGTCTTAAAATTGGCTTCTGTCCGGTAATCAAGGCGATATCTTCCATTGCCTTTTCTAGAATTTTAATATCTCCCACAGCTTGACCCACGCCGATATTAATTACTATTTTCTCTAAACGCGGGACGGCGAATTTATTGGATATGCCGAAAGCCCGCATCATTTCTGGAATAATCTCTTGTCTATATTTCTCTAATAATCTTGGTGCCATAATATTTTACTAAATTGCCTCTTTGCATTTCTTACAGAACCTGGATTTTGTACCGTCTTTCAGAAACATAAACCCTATTCGTTTAGGAGAACTACAATTTTTACAAAAGAGCATAAGGTTGGAAAGATTTATAGGCGTCTCAATGGATATAATTCCGCCCTGTTGATCCTGCTGAGTTCTACGTTTATGTTTTTTAACTAAATTTATCCCCTCAACGATAGCGCGTCGTTCTCTGGGTAATATCTTTAAGACCTTGCCTTTTTTACCCCGATCGTTACCTTTAATTACTTCTACTGTATCACCTTGTCTTATTTTAAGCATATCTTATAACTTCATCCTAGTATCTTAAATTACCTCGGGCGCCAAAGAAAGAATCTTGGCAAAATTCTTTTCCCTTAATTCTCTAGCCACTGGCCCAAAGACACGAGTACCTTTTGGGTTTAATTTTTCATCTATAAATACAATGGCATTACGGTCGAATCTTAATATAGAGCCATCCGCACGCCTTATCGCCTGCTTCGTCCTAACCAGTACCGCTTTGGCAACCTCTCCCTTTTTGACAGTAGCTTCAGGAGCAGACTCTTTTATATTCACATTAATAATGTCTCCTATCTTGGCAAAATGACAATTTTTCTTTCCGAAAACTGTAATAAAGGAAGCGCGCTTGGCACCGGTATTGTCAGCAACGTCCAGAATACTACGTAATTGAATCATTATGCTTGCTCCTTAATGTCAACGTGGGGCGTCTGTGCTTTCTTAGTAACTTCAAGAAGCCTAAAACGCTTATCTCTTGATAAAGGCCTGGTTTCCTGTATGCGCACAATATCCCCTATCTTAGCAACATTTTTTTCATCGTGAACCTTAAATTTAGTGTAATTCTTAATAATGCGCCCATATTTAGGTTGCTTCTTCATTTGTGTTATCTTGACGATGATGCTTTTCTGCATCCTATCGCTTATAACTGTACCAATAAATTCTTTTCTTTTAGCCATTTTCTTTTCTTTTTACGCCTTTTAGCCTTTCATTTAAAATATTCTTAATCCGGGCGATATCTTTTTTAAACAAAAAAAACATGTGGGGTTTTTCTACCCTCCCGCCATAACGTTGGAGATTAAGCTTAAATAATTCTTCACCAATGCTTTTTTCTTTTTGTACTAGTTCTTCTGTTGAAAGATTTCGTAATTCTTTTGCCTTCATTTTAAATGAGCAGACGATTTACGGAACGACAGTGACGTAAGTCGTAGCGAAGCGTCTGCGAATTTAATCCGCCGAAGGCGGATAAGTTCGGACAAATAAGTTATGTCGTTTAGATTATCTTTAATCAGTAGTTTGTTAAAAAGTATTTTTCTTCCCGATTATTTTCAAAAAACCAGTTTCTATAACTTATGAAAAATCATAACTTACGACATATCAATGCGTTGCGTCAAAATTTCTCTTGATTTTTTATCCT
>JAHIOW010000051.1 GCA_018895075.1 Candidatus Omnitrophota bacterium
ACTGGTATTCCTCAGCTTTTTCGAATAAGTGCTTTTGGAGCAGACCGGTTAGTCATTAACGACCAAGGCAGCGTCGGCATCGGGACGGCGACACCTCAGAACAAATTAGATGTAGCTGGTGGTATGGCAGTTGGAGCAGGTTATGCGGGAGTTCAGGCAGCACCTTCTAATGGGATGATAATACAAGGCCCTGTTGGTATTGGAAACCCCGGCACCGTTGGACGTACACTTTATGTTAGTGGTACGGCGAAAATTACAAATGATGTGGAAGTTAATAGGTTATTTGTTGGGGCGCCAGTATCTCCCGGTTTTCCTGGAGATATAGTCGCCAATGGAAGAATTTTTGTAGCCACATCGGTCGTTTTCGGTCCTTCAGGATCTTATGGTGCAATATATGGAAACACTGGTGGGATCAACGTAAACAGTCATCTAAACGTAGCAGGTACAATCTATTCGGATACTAATCTTATTACAAACGGAAATTTAGCTGTAGGTGGAAACGCAAATATATCAGGCACGCTCACAAAGGGCAGCGGCGGTTTTATAATTGACCATCCCCTTGACCCTAAGAACAAAGTCTTAAGGCATAGCTTTGTGGAATCTCCGGATATGAAAAATATCTACGATGGCATTGCGGTTCTGGCTGAGAATGGCGAAATAAGCGTAGAGCTTCCAAATTACTTCACCGCGCTGAATAAGGACTACCGCTATCAGTTAACCCCCATAGGAGCTTATGCAGGGGTATACATAAAGCGGGAGATTCAGGAGAATAAATTTGTGATTGCCGGAGGATACAAAGGATTGAAAGTGAGCTGGCAGGTAACCGGCATAAGAAAGGATGCTTTTGCACAAAAGAATCCGATAGTTGTGGAAGAAATAAAAGGGGCCAACAATAATTTTAAGAAAGGAGAATATCTGTATCCGAAAGTATTTTAACGGAAATTTAATCTCTTGACAGGAGGTAGGCCAGATGAGAATTACGTTGATTCCGATTTTTGTAATTTTTTTGTCCTTGTGTTTTATGGGGGGTATTTTTGCGCAAATGCCAGCGGCGCCGGGGCAGCCAAAATCCAAAGAAGAGTTCGATTTTAAAAAGTTCGAAGCAGAGAGAAAAAAGGCAGAGGAGAAATCTTTAGAAATGCTCAAACAACAAAATCCCCAGATGTATGAGCAGATGATGAAGCAGAGAAAGGCTCAAGAGGGGATATCCAGGGTTATCAATGATTATTATCAGAAAACCATTTCTTATGAGGCCGCTAAAGCAAAATTATATCCTTTGGTCAAGGAAAGCTTGCAAGGCCGATTGGCTAATCTGGATAACGAGATTAATCTGTTGGAAAAAAAACTTAGCGAGTTAAAGAAGGCAAAAAAAGACCCGGATTATCTGATTGGCCGGCAGATCGATAGGATACTGGGCAAGCTTACTATAGACGCTTTAGCTAACCCTTTCTAATTTAATCACTTCGAGATAAAATCCTTCCAGCTTATGGAAAAACGGGGTCAGAATTATTTTATAGGATAAAGGAGGCGGAGGCCGGGTGGTATGACTCTAATTGGGATTATCGGCGGGCGATTACTATTGATCCGGTAACGCCTGTGGCGGATTATCAGGTGCTGGTTACCCTTACAAGCGTAACATTAAGAGGCGCGCAATTAACCAGCGGAAACGCGAATGGCAATGACAAAAAAACATTAAAAAAACATTAAGACCGTTTCTAGATAAGTATATATGACACAATAAGTTCTGTTAGACCTGTCCCCCGTTCTTTGAAAAAGCCTGTTAGAAATTCCTTCCCTCCGCGTCTATTGATATTAGAAGTGAGGGATGTCTGATGAGCAGAAAGACAAGAGTTTATTATGACCATGCAGTTTACCACATCTCCATCAGAGGCAATAATAGGCAGGCGGTTCTTAAGGCGGATGAGGATAAAAATTCTTTTCTTGAGACTTTAAACAGGTTCAAGGAGCGTTTCAGGTTTAATCTTTACGGCCTTGTGCTTATGGATAACCACGTCCATTTGGTTGTAGAAACTAACTCCACAGCCAATATCTCAAAGGTAATGCAGGCTATAACTTTATCTTACAGCCAGAAATTTAGGCATAGATATAATTACACTGGTTATGTTTGGCAAGGGCGCTTCAAAAGCAACCTGATAGAAGGGGATAGTTATATCCTGGAATGTATTGAGTATATCCACAATAACCCGGTTCGGGCAAGGATGGTTGAGCATCCTAAAGATTACCGCTGGAGTAGTTACCATTTCTATAATTCCGAGATTGACCCTTTAAGCAAGATTATTCAGTTGGATAGATTTTGCTTTTGAGGCGGGGGGACAGTTCTATCATAACTCATTGACCACATTAAGGTAAAATAGAAACGGTCTTAAGATCTTCCTTCTATACGGTATATAAATAAAATATATTTTTGGAAGGATTTGATGAATACGCCTGGTTCCAGATACGCAGTAGGATTTTTTATCCATATTATTAATGTGGGCTTGTTGATTTGCAAAATTTTATATGGTAAAATAACCTAATTTGTTATAGCCTAGCGTAAAGAATTCTTACGCAAGGCAGGTTATAAACTGTAATTAGGTTCAAACACAATTAAGAGGATGGATTCAAAAAAGATACGCAAAGGCATCTTACGTTTTTTCGGCTGGTTAGGATTAAGTTTATGTTCTTTGATCATAAAGTTAATTCCGGAAAGGTGGTTGTATGGTTTTGCCAAAGGTATGGCCGCCCTGGCTTATATCGTTGCTTCCAAAAAAAGAAAGATTGCCTTAGAGAATCTGGCGATTGCCTTTGCCGGAGAGAAGACAGGGGCAGAAATAGAGAAGATTGCCAGAGATTGCTTTACCTTTATGGCTAAGTCAGGTGCAGAAATAGCGGTCCTTACGGAGAGAACTTCCCCTTTAAGGGAGAGGATTAAGATAACCGGTAGAGAGAATCTGGACGCTGCCTACTCTAGGGGCAAGGGGGTAATTTTAGTGAGTGCACACTTTGGTAATTTCCCTTTGATGCTAGTCAGGCTTAGTCTGGAGGGTTATAAGCCCGCTGTAATAATGCGACATATGCGGGATAGGCGGGCAGAGAAGATGCTTCTTAAGAGACGCCTCCAGATAGGCCTAAATGTAATATATAGCCAACCCCGTAAGCGTTGCGTGGAAGATTCTATGCGTAGCCTAAGGAATAACGAGCTTCTCTTGATACCCTTGGATCAGAATTTTGGCAGTGGGGGGGTGTTTGTAGATTTTTTTGGTAGAAAGGCAGCCACTGCCAAAGGCCCTGTGGTTCTGGCAAGGCGCACAGGGGCAACCATACTTCCCTGTTTTATACTTAGACAGAAAGACGATACCCATCAGATTATCTTTGAGCCACCTCTAAATTTAGAGGAAGGTAGGACTCCTGAAGAGACCGTTATTATTAATATCCAGAAATTAACCGATATAATCGCCTCTTATATTCGTCGATATCCGGCAGAGTGGGGCTGGATTCATCGGAGGTGGAAATCAAAACCAAGTTAAAGGAGATCAGAGATGGAAGCAATCTTAAAGAAAGAAATAATTACAAATAAAACATTATCTCGAATAATAGGTGTCTTTGTTTTTATTAACCTTACTAGCTTTGCTGCCTTTGTACGGATCCCTTTACCGTTTAGTCCTGTACCGATTACCCTGCAGACACTATTTGTTTTATTATCGGCAGCCTGCCTGGGAAGTAGATTAGGGGCGATTTCTCAATTAGGTTATATCCTTCTGGGCATATTCGGTCTGCCTATATTTGCCGGTGCAGGTAGTGGTTTATTTTATCTTTTTGGACCTACAGGCGGGTATCTATTTGGTTTTGTTTTTTCTACTATCTTTGTAGGTAATTTTATAAAATACAGTAAAAATAATTTGTTTTTCACTTTCGTTATTTTATCTCTGGGTAATCTGATTCTTTTATCTTCGGGTATTATCTGGCTTAAGGTGCTCTTGGGATACCGTTTATCCGAATTGTTGTTTATTGGTTTTATACCTTTTATCCCAGGGGACTTATTGAAAGTATTGATTGCCTCAATTCTTTATTTAAAACTAAAACCCCGCCTAAAAGAGATCTTTTAGTTATTAATAGGTAAATACGATGTCAAGGAATAGTCAGTTATCTTTATTAATTTTGATAAGTTTATTTTTAAGCGGCTGCGCAACTATACCTTATGAACCTACAGTTGCCCCTGGGGGCATATATCATTTTGTGGGAAGCGGCCAGACTTTATACAGAATTTCTAAAGTCTATGGCGTAGACATGAAAGAGATTATTCGTTTAAATAATATCAAAGACCCTAATCAAATTGGCGTAGGAGAGAGATTATTGATTCCTGGGGCGAGAGTACCACTTTCGGTTGAGCCATATCAACCAGTGACTCCCCAGCCACTAGAAAAAATTGTAGGTAAAAGACAATATCGGGTTAAATGGCGTTATATTACCTTGCATCATAGCGCCACAAGAGAAGGTAATGCTGAGGCCTTTGACCGTCATCATCGTAGGCGCAGAATGGGTGGGCTTTTTTATCATTTTGTGATTGGTAATGGTACAGGTTCCGGAGATGGCGAGATTGAGGTAGGTTGGCGCTGGATGAGGCAGGTTGAGGTCCAACGCTCAGGCGACATCCAGATTTGTTTAGTAGGCGATTTTAACAAACAAAAGGTCTCGTATGCACAATTTAACTCTTTAGTTAAATTGCTCAAGATCCTTACCAGGCAATATTCTATTTCTTTTAATAATATCAGAGGACATCAAGATATAAAGGGCAAGATTACTGAATGCCCAGGGGAAAATTTTCCTTTTTCTCGGCTGCAGGCAGAGTTGCGATAAGGTACCCAATAAAAGATGGCAAAGAAAATTCTTTTTTTGTGTTTAATTTTGGCTTTGAGTATCCTGATATATTTTTCTTCTTGGGAAGCAAAAAAGCAAAGATCATCCTGGAGCGCATTAGAGGCAGAGATAAAAAGAGAATTAAACGGTTTTAATGGCCAGGCAGGTATCATTGTTAAGGACCTGAAAAGGGGCCGGGAGATTTTAATAAATCAGGGTGAATTATTCCCCTCGGCAAGCCTAGTAAAAATCCCTATTATGGCCGCCTGTTTTTATGCAGCACAGGAAGGAAAAATCAAATTAGATGAGACCGTGCAGCTTAAGCCAAGTCATAAGTCTTCAGGTTCAGGCATATTAAAAAATATGCCTGTGGGGGCAAGATTTACCATAGAGAGGCTAATCGAAATTATGATTTGCGAAAGCGACAATACTGCTACTAACATACTAATTGAGCGCTTAGGATTTGATTACCTAAATAGTTGTTTTAAAAATTTAGGGCTAAGAGATACGAATATAACCCGCAAGATGATGGATTTTAAAAGTAGAAAAGAAGGCAGGGAGAATTTTACTACAGTTTCTGATTCGGTATTTCTTCTAGAAAGAATTTATAATGAGAAACTGATAAGAAGGACTTATTCTCGGGCGTGCTTAGAGTTTTTAAAAAAACAGAAGATAAGGGACCGTATTCCTGCTAAACTACCGCAATATTTAGTAGTTGCCCATAAGACAGGATTAGAATACGGTGTCTGTCATGACGTGGGGATCGTCTTTACTCCTAGGGGAGATTTCCTGATTGGCGTTTTAACCAGCCATACTCATAAAACCGCTAAATTAGCCAAGGCTTTTATAGCTGAGGTTGCATTTTTGGCATATAATTATTATCAATCTTTTTAAGGTTATTTCATAGCTGTATTATATTGACAAAATCAAGATTTATGTTAAAATGTATTTTAACATAAAAGAGGAGGTGTAAGATGAGGGCAAGGAAGGCATTTCTTTTAATAAGTATAATTTCTTTGATTTTGCTCAGTGCAGGTTTAGGTTTTTCTCAAGAAGAGCCCGCAGTAGAAAACCAAGCAGAGCCGGAAATTCAAGGGGTCTGGGGCGAAGTAGTTGCAGTAGATATCCAGAATAATGAGTTGTTAATTAGATGTCTTGATTATGAGACAGATAGCGAAAAAGAGATGAGTATTACGGTAGATGATAAAACAATTTATGAAAATGTTGCTTCTTTGTTTGAGATAAAAGCGCAGGATAATGTAGGTATTGATTATATAATCAACCCAGAAGGTAAGAATATTGCCAAAGATATCAGCGTAGAGGTAGAGGCGGTTGAAGATGTAGAGATTCCGCAAGAAGATATGCCCCAAGAGGCTCCAGAAGGAGAGGCAGTTCCGTAAAGGATATTGTAATAAAAGCTAGGAAAGATTATTTATAGAGTAGCATAATATAAAGGCAGGGAACACCCTGCCTTTATTATTAAAATGAAAGAGATCAGGCTTATTATCTTTGACCTGGATGGGACATTGGTTGACGCCTACCCGGCGATAATCAAGAGTTTTAATTATACGATGCAAAGGCTGAATTATCCGACACAGAGCGACCTGACTATCCGTCGCTGTGTTGGCTGGGGAGACGAAAATCTCTTGAAACCCTTTATAAAAAGAAAGGATTTAAACCGGGCGCTCTTGATATATCGTAGACATCATAAGAGGGCCTTACTTAAAGATACCCGCATATTTACCCACGTCCATAAGGTGCTAAATTATCTTAAAGGGCAAGATTATAAACTCGTTGTAGCTAGCAACCGGCCTACACAATTTTCTCAGATTTTAATTCGACACCTGGGATTAAAGAAATACTTTGATTATATTCTCTGTGCGGATAGACTCAAAAACATTAAACCCCATCCAGAAATTCTCAATAAAATTATGCAAAGATTTAAAGTTGCACCACAGCAGGCCATTTATGTAGGCGATATGACTATTGATGCCCAGGCAGGAAGAGGCGCCAGAGTAAAGACAATCATTGTTACTACTGGCTCAAGCACAAGAGGCCAGATTCACAAAGAGAAACCTTACCGGGTGATCAGAAAAATTACAGATTTATTGAAAATTTTATAAACTCTCAAACACTTTATTCAAGGGCTTCTTTTTGCTTGACCGTCGTAGCAGTTATATTATAAAATAAAGCAAGGTTAAGACGAGGGAGAATCATAGGTAGGTAAACATGCAAAAGGTATTAGGGGTCTTAGTTTGCAGCTTATTAATAATTAGTCTAACTGGTTGTGCTACCTTGCGGCAATTGACCCAGCGTTCCACTCAGCTAGACCTAATGGCAACCTCAGCTTATTTACCCCCCTACTCGGGTCCGAAGGCACGCATTACAATAGCCGATTTTGAAGTTAAGACCGCCAAGGCTACAGGCGAGATCTCTTCAAGCCTAAGAGAGATGTTGATTGCTGCTTTTATTAATAGTAATCGTTTTTCTGTTGTCCCGCGCCAAGAATTATCTACTCCAGATGTTATTGGAGCAGATTTAATCATTACCACTGCAGTAACTGAATTTGAACCACAGGTTTCCGGAGGAAAGGCAGGGGTGGGTGGCGGAGGGGGAGTAGGCAGTGGCGTTTTGGGTAGTTTATTAGGCGCTGCCTTGAATAAGGCACATCTGGCCTTAGATATTCGTATTGTGAAGGTTTCAACCTCTGAGATAATATCTACCACTAGCATCCAAGGACAGGCCTCTGATACAAGCGGGGCGATTATGACAGATTTTTTGGGTAATCGGCGCTTGGGTAGCGGATTGTCTGTTTATGTTGATACGCCTATGGAAAAGGCAATACGCATCTGCATTATAGAGACAGTACGTTATATGTTAGAAGGGATACCGACAAGTTATTTTAAATATTAATTTAAAAGGAGTTAACCATGGGAAGACGTAAGCGTAGAGGTAAACTTAATTGGCGTTCAAAAAAAGCTAATAAAGGCAGAAAACCCTGCATGGGATAATAGCGTCTGGCGTGAGATTAACTTCTCACCCGGTGCGAGATTATTACAAGGAGGAATAGGATATGGAGGAAAGAGAAATTGGCAGTATAAACCACTATTATAATCATCTCAGCGTGGGTATCATTCAACTTTCCGATACTTTAAAATTAGGGGATACTATTCATATTAAGGGTCACACTTCAGACTTTACCCAGGTTGTAGATTCTATGCAGGTTGAACATAACAATGTTACAGAAGCCAAGGCAGGGGATCTGGTAGGGGTAAAGATTACGCAAAAGGTCAACCCTAAAGACAAAGTATTTAAGGTAATTGCTTAAATAAGATAAATGTGCATATAAGTCATCTTTTTTGGCTCTACACTCACACTCCATCCTGTTATAATCTTATACCTCTAAAAAGTTTCTCTCCTGCACTTGCCCTTAATCCTTTCTTATGATAATATATCTGACGAATAAGGGGACACTCTAAGATGAATAATTTTTTCTGGGCAGTTGGTGCAAGTATAGCGGTCAGTTTAATCTCTTTAGTCGGAATCTTAAGCCTCTTGCTTAAAGATAAATGGCTAGATAAGATATTGATTGTATTGATTGGATTTGCTGCCGGGGGCTTGATTGGTGGCGCATTTTTGCATCTTATACCTGAGGCATTAGAAAGGTCCCGGGATAATATTATTTTTATCTACCTTATTTTAGGGTTCGTATTTTTCTTTATTTTGGAAAAATACTTCTATTGGCGCCACTGCCATAAAGGCATTTGCGATATCCACGCCTTTACCTATCTAAATCTTTTCGGAGATGGTATCCACAATTTTAGCGATGGCTTGATTATTGGCGCAAGCTTCATTGTAAATGTCCATTTTGGGATTGTTACCACCCTGGTTATTATTTTTCATGAAATCCCTCAGGAGATTGGCGATTTCGGAGTCTTAATCTACGGCGGCTTTAGCAAATTTAAGGCGCTCGTATTTAACTTTATTTCCGCGCTCACCTGTGTTGTAGGAACAGTGATTGGATATTTTCTCTCTACAAATATTGGGACTTTTTCTGTGTTTCTTTTACCTTTTACCGCAGGGGGGTTTATTTATATCGCTGCCTG
Source organism: Candidatus Omnitrophota bacterium (assembly GCA_018895075.1). Lineage (GTDB taxonomy): Bacteria > Omnitrophota > Gorgyraeia > Gygaellales > Profunditerraquicolaceae > JAHIOW01. The sequence continues at coordinate 8,964 of JAHIOW010000051.1, forward strand.
CGATCTTATACCTGAATTGCACCGGCAACCCGATTTAAAAAAGAGCACGTTCTCAATGCTCGCCTTCTTATGTGGGATTTGTTTTATCTTATTGGCAAGACTGATACACAAATGAAAGCCATTGCCTTAATTTCAGGAGGGCTGGATAGTGCAGTAGCAACCAGACTGATTAAAGAGCAAGGCGTCGAGTTAATCGGCCTAAATACAGTAAGTCCTTTCTGTCTTTGTAATCGTCGTTCCCGTAAGGGGTGTTTATACGGCTCTGGCGAGGTTACAAAAAAACTTGGTTTGAAATTGATAAGTATCAATGTAACAGAAGAATTCTTAGAGATTGTAAAGAAACCCCGACACGGATATGGCTCGAATATGAATCCCTGCATTGACTGTCGCATACTTTTATTTAAGAAGGCAAAGGAAGCGATGCAGAAAGAAGGGGCATCCTTTATAGTTACGGGCGAAGTCTTAGGCCAGCGGCCGATGTCGCAAAAATTAAATACGATGCGGCTTATTGAGAGAGAGGCAGGGTTAGAGGGTTTAGTGTTGCGTCCATTGTCAGCAAAGATACTCTCGCCGACCATACCGGAAGAACAAGGCTGGATTTCACGAGATAAGCTTCTTGCCATATCCGGAAGAGGAAGGCGCGAACAGATGAATTTAGCTTGTGAACTAGGCATTAATGATTATCCCTGTCCTAGCGGCGGCTGTCTTTTGACTGACCCCGAATTTAGTAAGCGCCTCAGAGATCTGATGAAGTATGGTAAATTGAATCTGGATGGTATAAAACTTCTTAAGGTAGGCAGGCATTTCCGGCTGGACGAAGATGCTAAGCTTATAATAGGAAGGAACGAAAAAGAAAACGAGCGGCTGTTTAATCTCGCCCAAGAAAACGATTATTTGTTTATGCCCAAAGAAATAGCAGGGCCAACCACTTTGGGAAGAGGAGATTTTAGTGATGAGCTCATTAGGCTTTCCTGCAGCATAACCTGCCGCTATAGTGACCTTAATGGCAATCTCAGTACAGATATAGCTTATAGAAGGATCCCCGAAAAAGAAGATAGAATATTAAAGGTTTCACCTATTCAAGAAAATCAACTCATAGGCATGAGAATCTAAAACCAGTTAGGGGTAGGCCCTATGTTTTAACTGGTGAAAAGGAAGCTTGAAGTGAAGAAAGAGGCCCTATTATATGAAAAATCAGAAGACGGATCAGTCCGTTGTTATCTCTGTAACCATCATTGTCGAATAGCCAAAAAAAAATTTGGATTTTGCGGCGTCAGACACAATAGCGAAGGTATATTGTATACACATGCCTATGGTAAGGTAATCGCCAGCCATATTGATCCAATTGAAAAAAAGCCCCTTTACCATTTTTTACCCGGTTCATTTAGTTTATCCATTGCCACCATCGGCTGTAACTTTCACTGCGGATTCTGCCAGAACTGGGAGATTTCCCAGAGTTCATTTAGAGATAGCAAGGATTTAGGGGGTCAGGATTTCTCGCCAGAAGAGATAGTAAGGCAGGCCTTAAAAAATCAATGTAAAAGTATCTCTTATACCTATACCGAACCGACGGTATTTTTTGAGTATGCCTTAGATACTGCCAGATTAGCCAAGTCCAAAGGGCTTTATAATAATTTTGTTACTAATGGCTATATGACTAAAGAGGCCCTTCAGATGATAAGACCCTATCTGGATGCAGCCAATATAGACCTTAAATTCTTTAAGGATGCTTCTTATCGCAATATATGTAAAGGGAGCCTTGAGCCAGTACTGGACTCTATCAGGATGATGCACGAATTAGGTATTTGGGTTGAGGTTACTACCCTGATTGTACCGCAAGAGAATGATTCAGAGGAAGAACTGAGTGATATAGCTAAATTTATTGCCGGTGTTGATAAAAATATACCCTGGCATGTCTCTCGTTTTCAACCACACTATAAATTTATTGACCACCCAGCTACTCCCGAAGTAACCCTTAAGAGGGCCCATGATATAGGCAACAAGTGCGGGCTTAATTATATTTATGCGGGTAACGTCTATGGATGGGGTAATGACACCCATTGCCATAGTTGTAAGAAGTTATTAATTAAAAGAGAAGGATTTAGTATTCTAGAAAATAATATAAAAGCGGGTAAGTGTCCTTTTTGTAATGCAGTTCTACCAGGCTTATTTAATTAGGAGGTTTTATAAAATATGGAAAATCTTTTGCAAAATATCCATCCTATAATATTAGCCTTCATTGCCGGATTTTTTACTTGGGTAATGACGGCGTTTGGGGCGGCAATTGTATTCTTAACTAAAGAGATAAACCGGAAATTACTTGATGTAATGCTTGGATTTGCCGCGGGGGTGATGTCTGCTGCAATCTACTGGTCGATGTTAGCACCCGCCATGAAAATTGCAGCGGCGAGAGGTCTTGCGCCCTGGTTTCCGGCTACGGTTGGTTTTCTGATTGGAGGAATTTTCTTAAGAGGCATTGACAAGATACTTCCCCACCTTCCGTTCGGTTTTCCCATAGAAGAGGCAGAAGGCATTAAAACCCCTTGGCGCCGAAGTACCTTACTTGTTCTGGCGATGACCTTGCACAATATTCCTGAGGGGCTAGCAATAGGGATTGCTTTTGGGGCAATTGCTGTAGGTTCTCCTTCTACTACCTTACATGCCGCTATAGCCTTAGCTATAGGTATAGGGATTCAGGACATTCCGGAAGGCCTGGCGGTTTCTCTGCCGCTACGTCGAGAGGGGGTATCGCGCTTAAAGAGTTTTTGGTATGGTCAGTTATCCGGTATAGTTGAGCCGGTTGCCGCTGTTATAGGGGCAGCAGCGGTTATCCTGGCACAGAACATATTGCCATATACCCTGGCCTTTGCCGCCGGCGCGATGTTTTTCATTGTGGTAGAGGAGATTATCCCTGAGTCACAGCGTGGCGGAAATGCCGACTTAGCCACTATGGGGACAATAGTAGGTTTTGTGGTAATGATGATACTTGGTACAGCATTTGGTTAGAAAATAATATAATATGAAAGTCAAAAAAGCGCTTTTGATTGTGGATGTACAGAATGATTTCTGTCCGGCCGGGGCTTTGGGTGTGCCTGAAGGCGATAAGATTATTCCTCGGATAAATCAATATATAAAGATTTTTTCTAAGAATAAACTACCTATTTTTGTCACGCGTGATTGGCATCCTAAGAAAACCGCGCATTTTAAAAGGTTCGGGGGTATTTGGCCGCCACATTGTATTCAGAATACAAAAGGCGCATATTTCCATCCTAAGTTAAAATTACCCCGAAAGACAATCATCTTATCCAAAGGTATGGATCCCAAAAAGGACAGTTATTCGGCCTGTCAGGCAGAAGATGTAAATAGCATGAGTCTGCTGGATTTGCTAAAGATTTTTGGCATAAAAGATATATATATAGGAGGCCTGGCTACTGACTATTGTGTTAAATATTCAGCAGTAGATATCTTAAAGAACGGATTCAAGGTAAAGGTGCTCATGGATGCAATAAAGGGGGTTAATCTAAAACCAGAGGATTCAGAGGATGCGATTCGAGGGATGGTAAGGATGGGCGCTAAGAAGATTACCCTGGAATGTCTCTTAACACGGAGGAAAAAATGCCCTTAGATGAGATAAAGATTTCAAAGGCAATAATCGAATCTTATAAAGACAAACTTGTTAAATCTTTAGATGTTGATGTGGCGATTGCAGGTGCCGGACCTGCGGGGATGTGTTGCGCATATTATTTAGCCAAGCAAAAGAAAAGAGTGGTTATCTTTGAGAGAAAACTATCCGTAGGCGGGGGAATGTGGGGCGGCGGAATAATGTTTAATGAAATAGTGGTACAGGAAAAAGCCAAAAAAATTCTGGATGAATTTGGGATTAACACAAAAGTTTATGAAAAAGGTTATTATTTAGCCGATTCTATCGAAGCGGTTTCAACTATATGTTCACAAACAGTTAAAGCCGGAGCCAAGATTTTTAATTGTTTAAGCGCCGAAGATGTTATGGTAAGGGTAAAGCGCGTATGCGGTTTAGTTCTAAATTGGACAGCGGTAGAAATAGCCAATTTACACGTTGACCCTATTACTATGAGGGCAGATATTGTTATTGATGCTACCGGTCATGCTGCCGAGGTAGTCCGTATTGTGGAAAAGAAGTCTGGCATAAGGCTTAAGACAAAAACCGGGAAAATTATGGGAGAACAATCCATGTGGGCAGAGGTAGCGGAAGATACAATTGTGAAGAACTCTAAAGAGGTCTGCTCAGGGCTTTATGTCTGCGGTATGGCAGCTAATGCCGTATTTGGCGGCCCGCGTATGGGTCCGATATTCGGCGGGATGTTGCTTTCAGGCCAAAAGGTGGCCAGGGAACTCCTTAAGAGATTATAAGATTATATGAACCCTAAGATAATAGCCTTATTAATTTTTCTTATAGCATATTTACTTTTTATATTTCTCCCTAAGAGAAGGATGTATATTGCTGTCTCTGGGGCAATCTTACTTATTTTAAGTGGCGTGATTTCTCTTCAAGAGGCGTTTATATCTGTCAATTGGAATGTCATGGGAATCTTTGTGGGCACACTTATGGTTGCCGACATATTTATGGAGAGCCGTGCCCCGGCCTATATTGCAGAGATCATTGTAAATCGGGCAAAGAATATCGGCTGGTCAATATTATTAATCTGTGCCTTAACGGGATTGATCTCAGCGTTTGTAGAAAATGTAGCCACAGTTTTAATCGTTGCTCCTATCGCGTTATCCTTGGCCAAAAATTTAAAGATAAATCCGATGAAGATGATAATTGCTGTTGCTATCTCAAGCAATCTCCAGGGTGCGGCAACTCTCATCGGAGACCCTCCCAGCATGCTCTTAGGTGGTTTTGCTAAGATGAATTTCCTGGATTTCTTCTTTTATCAAGGAAGGCCCAGCATGTTCTTTGTCGTTGAGATAAGCGCACTGGCTTCATTTGTGGTTTTGTATTTTATCTTCAGGAACTACAAAGAGAAAGTCCGGTTGATGGCGATCAAAGAGGTAAGATCATGGATACCGACAATTATCTTGGTAGCCTTGATACTGGCCTTGGCAACATCCTCTTTCTTTGACGTGGGTTTTTCATATATGGCGGGGGCAGTCTGTATGATATTTGGGATTATCTCTATCCTTTGGAGGAGATTCATAGATCAAGGTCCAATTTTAGCAGGGATAAAGTCTTTAGACTGGGAGACTACATTTTTCCTCGTTGGCATATTTATTCTTGTAGGAAGCATCACTTCAACTGGTTGGATTGAGATTATTGCGAATTCCCTTTCTGGTTTAATAGGGCAAAATATATTTTTAGGTTATACATTACTGGTGTTTATTGCGGTTTTGGTCTCTGCGTTTGTGGATAATGTGCCATTTTTGGTAGCCATGCTTCCAGTAGCTATTTCCATGTCGGACAAACTCCAAATAAACCCTGCTTTATTCCTGTTTGGTTTACTTATTGGAGCAAGCCTGGGAGGAAACATTACCCCTATTGGGGCATCGGCAAATATCGTTGCCTGTGGTTTACTTAAAAAGGAAGGTTATGAGGTTAGGTTCGGTGATTTTATGAAGATCGGTATACCTTTTACATTGGCAGCAGTCAGCGTGGCTTATCTACTTGTCTGGTTTATCTGGAGGATATAGTGTCAATTGATCCCATCTGCGGAATGCAGGTTAGCGAAGATAAGGCGATTAAGATAACCCATGACGGCAAAGATTACTTCTTCTGTAGTACCCACTGCAGAGATAGATTCATAAAACAGGAAGGCATGAAAGATGCCGCGGTTTGTTATCCTGCCTTAAGAAAACCCCTTTTTAAGAATAAATTATTTATCATCAGTTGTATTCCGGTTATACTTATATTAGCCTCATTGTTCATACCTTTTCTTATGCCTTTTCGCAAGGCATTCCTAAACTACCTGAAAATTATATGGTGGGCAGTAACGTTAGGTTTGTTTTTAGGAGGGATAATCGATTATTATATACCCCGCGAATATATATCTAAAATTCTTTCCCATAAAAGGCCAACGACTATATTTAATGCAGTATTCTTGGGTTTTTTGATGAGTGCCTGCAGCCACGGAATATTGGCATTATCTATCCAGTTGCACAAAAAAGGCGCTTCCAATCCGGCGGTAGTCAGTTTCTTGCTTGCCTCACCCTGGGCAAACTTTGCAATTACCATAATGCTGATTGGCTTCTTTGGGTTAAAGGGTCTGTTTATTATTATTGCGGCCATAATCGTAGCGATTAATACCGGTTTTATATTTATGTTTTTGGAGAAGAAAGGTTTGATTGAGAAGAATAAAAATATCGTAGAGGTCCCAGAACAGTTTTCTATTTTAGGAGACCTTAAGATTCGTGCAAAAAATTATAAATTAGGACTTAAGACTTTGATTACGGATTTCAGGGGAATTATAAAAGGGGCACTAGTGCTTTCGGATATGGTCCTCTGGTGGATTATATTAGGTATACTTATTGCCAGTATCGCCGGCGCATACATTCCTGTTCATTTCTTTCACCGGTTTATGGGGCCTACGCTATTGGGGTTACTGGTAACCCTTGCATTAGCCACGATAATTGAGGTTTGTTCCGAAGGTTCTTCGCCACTGGCCTTTGAAATCTTTCGTCAGACTGGCGCCTTAGGAAACAGTTTTGTATTCTTAATGGCAGGGGTGGCAACGGATTATACTGAGATAGGGCTACTTTGGACCAATGTCGGCAGGCGTACAGCTATATGGTTACCCATTATTACCGTTCCGCAGATTATCATCATCGGTTATATAGCCAACCTCGTCTTTTAACTACAGCTATTTTTTTAAAAAGTACTTGACAAATGATACTAATATAGTATCATTATAATATAGAGGAAAGGAGGCCGTTATGGATATAACCATTAGATATATGCTACGACCTATCGCACATTGCACTGAGGGTTGTAGTATCTTGTCCCGGGTACGACGTTAAACTGCCCGTTATTTTATTAAATAGGTATATAATACCTATATTGTAGGAGCTAGATATGAAGTTGATTACCAGAGATACTGATTATGCATTAAAGGCTTTATGTTTTATTGTGAAGCATAAAGAGAGAATAGTCTCGGTTTCAGAATTAGTTAATGAACTGAAAATTCCTCGGTCCTTTTTAAGGAAGATACTTCAGGAATTAAATAAAAAAAGAGTCCTTAAATCTTATAAAGGGCAAGGCGGTGGTTTTTCATTAGTTAAACTCGCCCATAAAATATTTTTAGTAGATTTAATAGAGATATTCCAGGGGCCCTTGCGGCTAAACGAATGTTTTTTAAAAAAGATGGTCTGTCCCGATATGAGAACCTGTGTTTTAAGAAAAAAAATAAACCAGATAGAAAAGTATGTCATCAGAGAACTAAAGTCAATTACGATAACGTCTTTATCAAAACAAGGAGCATAGCTCATGAGTAAAAGAAAAATAATAAAGATTGATGAAGAGAAATGTAATGGTTGTAGCCTGTGTATTCCTAATTGCCCGGAAGGAGCTTTACAGATAATAGATGGTAAGGTGAGGCTGGTAAGTGATTTATTCTGTGATGGCCTAGGTGCCTGTATCGGACATTGTCCTGAAGGCGCAATTACCACAGAAGAAAGAGAAGCAGAAGAATATGACGAAGAAAAGGTTATGGTAAATATTGTAAAACAAGGGAAGAACGTAATAAAGGCCCATTTAGAACATTTAAAAGGACATAAGCAGGACGCATATTTAAAGCAGGCAATAGGTTTCTTAAAGGAAAAGAATATTGAAATGCAAATAGAAGATAAACATACGCATGGTTTCTCAGGCTGCCCTAGTTCTCAGGTTATGGATTTTAGAGAGAAAGATAAGATTTCTTCAAAAAAGATAACTGCTTTTGGTGTAGAATCTTAGCTTAAGCAATGGCCAATACAGATTATGCTGGTTCCGCCGTCAGCCACGTATTTAGATAATGCTGATTTATTGATTGCCGCAGATTGCGTGCCTTTTGCCTATGCCGATTTTCACCAAGACCTATTGAAAGATAAAATTTTGCTTGTAGGGTGCCCTAAATTAGATAATTTAGAAATTTACCAGCAGAAGATCTCCCAGATTGTAAAGCAGAATACCATAAAATCAATCACCTATGCGCATATAGAGGTACCTTGTTGTTTGGGAATGATGCCTGTTATTAATTCAGCAATTTCTGCATCAGGTAAAGATATACCATTTAAAGAGGTAGTTATAAGTATCAAGGGAGAGAAAATAAAATGATTTTTAAATGTCCGGGCCAAGACGATAGAAAGGTCCAAGCCGAAACATTGAAATGCGCTAAGTGCGGATATAAAGTAGAAATTTTTTCCGATGAAATAAAGGTCAAGTGTCCGAAATGCAAGGAACTGGTTTGCAAGGAAAGGTTGCCTTCCTGCGTAGATTGGTGTAAGGCCGCTAGGGAGTGTATCGGCGAAGAACGGTGGAGGCAACTAAAAGGAGGAAATAATGGCTAAAAAGAAATTACCGAAAATAATCGAAGAACTCTGTATCGGATGCGGTCACTGTGTTATGGCCTGTCCTTTAGGGGTATTAAAAATTGTGAATAAAAAATCCAAAGTTGTTAAGCCAGAGGCTTGCGATAGCGAAGGAAGATGTATTGCCGCCTGCCCTCAGAAGGCAATACCGCATTTAGAAGAACAAGAATATTAAAAAAGAAGGAGTAAGCATTATGAAAGTCTATCGTTGCCGTATATGCGCAGAAGTCTATATAGGAGAAGAAAAACCTAAGAGTTGCCCGTTTTGCGGCGCACATGAACGTTATTTTGTCTTGGCAAAGGAGTGGAGATTATTGCATGGTCAGGCCCTATCAGATATTACCAAAGAAAATTTAAAGAAGGCGTTAGATTTGGAAATAAACAATACAAATTTTTATAAGGCCGTATCAGAAAAGAGTAAGGATGTTTATGTTGCCAGTATATTTAAAGGTTTATCCAAAGTTGAGAGGGAGCACGCCTCGACTATATGCGGGCATTTAAAAATAGAAAAGCCAGATTCGAAGGCAGGATTGGATAAGGCAGTTGATTCTGACCAGGCGAATATCCAAGAAGCTAATAGAAGAGAAAGAAGCGCAGTCAAATTTTATGGAGAGGCATCTAGTCAGGCCCCTGAAGAGGAGATTAAAGAATTTTTTAAGGCCTTGATAGAAATAGAATCTGACCATATAATATTAACGGAGCAGAAATAATGGCTGAATTCAAGGCAGGGGTGTTGGATATAATCCAAAGGACATATAATGTAAAGAGTTTTCGGCTTAGTATAAGTGAAGACGTAGATTTTAAGCCGGGACAATTCTTGCAGGCAACAATTAAGGTCGACCAGCGCCAGATAAGCCACTACCTTTCAATATCTAATTCTCCTACTGAAAAAGGCTACATTGAATTTACTAAGAAGATTACTGAGAGTGAATTCTCTCAAGCCCTGAACAAATTAAAGCCAACAGATTCAGTAAATTTAAAATATCCATATGGTACATTTACCTTCCAAGGAGAATATAAGAAGATAGTTTTTCTTTCCGGTGGTATCGGAATTACCCCTATACGAAGCATTACCAAATATGTTGTAGATAAGAAATTAGATATAGATATAGTTCTTATTTACGGCAACCGCACCATTAAGGACATCGCCTTTCAGGATGATTTTGATAAGATGCAAAAGCAATACCCTGGATTTAAGGTTGTGCATGTGCTTTCCCAAGCGGAAGCAGGTTGGCCAGGCATGGCCGGACATATAAACGCAGGAATTATCAAGGAAGAAATTCCTGATTTTGCGCAAAGGAAGTTTTTCATCTGTGGCCCTCCGGTAATGGTTGAGGCAATGAGAAGAATACTTCTTGACGAATTAAGTTTATCCGAAGAAAATATTATTATAGAGAATTTCTCAGGTTATTAATAAAGAAGGAGGTGTTGAAATGGCAGTAGAGAAAGTAGGAGAAAAATATAGATGTAATGTTTGCGGTAACGAAGTTACTGTAACCAAAGTCGGCGGCGGAGAATTGGTTTGTTGCGGTCAGCCGATGGAAAAAATAGAAGGATAGGGAGGCTAAATTTATGGCAAAATCTATCAAAGGAACTAAAACCGAACAGAATCTCCTTGCGTCTTTTGCCGGAGAGTCGCAGGCGAGGAATCGCTATACCTATTTTGCCGGCGTGGCAAAAAAGGCAGGTTTTGAGCAGGTAGCGGCAGTATTTTTAGAGACCGCTGATAATGAAAAAGAGCATGCCAAGAGGTTCTTTAAATTATTAGAAGGCGGGGAAGTAGAAATCACTGCCAGTTATCCAGCCGGGGTAATTGGGGATACTGCGGTGAATTTAGAAGCGGCGGCAGCTGGAGAGAACCTGGAGTGGACAAAGCTTTATAAAGAGGCAGAAGAGACAGCCAGGAAAGAAGGTTTCGAGGAAGCAGCAGTTCAGTTTAAGGAGATAGCAGAAGTAGAAGAGCAACATGAGAAGAGGTATAGAAAGTTGCTTAAGAATATAAAAGAGGGCAAGGTTTTTAAAAGGGATACCATAGTCAAATGGAAATGCCGCAATTGCGGATATGTCCATGAGGGTAAAGAAGCGCCGGAGGAATGTCCTGCCTGCGCCCATCTCCAAAGCTATTACGAGCTACTTTGCGAAAATTATTAAAATAAGAACAATATTATGAATGTATTAGGGATAAATGGTAGTCCTAGAATAGGTGGTAATACAGATGTCCTGCTGGATAAGGCCTTAGAGGGTGCCAGGAGCAGCGGTGCTCAAACAGAAAAGATTGTCTTAAACCAGCTTAGATTTTCTCCTTGCCAGGAATGTCAAGAGATCAGGGACGATGGTACCTGCATAATAGAAGATGAACTACAGCCGCTCTATAGAAAGATCGATGAGGCAGATATTATAATTTTGGCCTCTCCGATATTCTTTGGCTCTTTAAGCGCCCAGGCCAAGATGATGATAGACCGTTTTCAGTGCGCCTGGAGAGCCAAATATATATTAAAAAAAGATATATTCCAGAGACAACGAAAAGGTGGTTTTATTTCAGTGGAAGCGACTACAAGAAAGGATTTTTTCGCTAACGCAAAATCAATCGTTAAAAACTTTTTCCTAACTATTAACGCAAGCTATCAGGAAGAACTTTTTTGTTCAGGCATAGATGAAAAAGGAAGCATTCTAAAATCTCCGGATATTTTGAATAAGGCATTTGAATTAGGTAAAAGAATCGCTGTTATTTAGACAAAAGGAGGCCGATGATGAAAGGATTTGTATGCAAGGTGTGCGGGTTTATATCCATAGATGGGGGCGCACCAGAAAAATGTCCTGTATGCGGCGCACCAAAGACATCTTTTCAGGAGAATCAGGACGCCATAAAAACCCCTCAGGACGTAAATAATCTCACCGAGTTAGAAAAGAAACATATCCCTGTTATTACTATCGTAAAGAAATGTGGCCTGATACCCGAAGGTTGTCAGGATATGCATGTAAAGATAGGCGAAATACAACACCCGATGGAACCTCAACACTACATTATGCATATCGACTTTTATATAGACAAAAAGTTTATATCCAGAGTTATATTGACTCCTGATAAACTTAATCCGGCAGCTTCACTTCACATTAAAGCTCCCAGCGGCAAACTCGCCGTAATAGAGCTCTGTAATTTACATGGTGCCTGGATTAAGGAAGCAGATTTATAGTTAAAAACGGAGGGGAGTGATGGGTAATATATTTTCAGGCAGCGAAGTGGTGGAATTAGGAATCCAAATTGAAAAAAACGGCAGGGATTTTTACAATGTCTTAGTAAATAAATCTAAAAATCTAAAAGCGCAGGAAATATTTCAATATTTAGCCAAGGAGGAAGAAAGGCATATTGCGGTATTTCAGAATATTGTAAATAAGACGCAAAAGTATGAACCGCAAGGCTTAGATGCCGATACCTATTTTGACTATATGAATAACTTGGCAAGCGGATATGTATTTACGCAGAAGGACAAAGGAGCAGAGGCTGCCAAGAATACCAAATCGGACCTGGAGGCAATAGAATTGGGCATGGGTTTTGAGAAAGATTCTATAAACTTTTATGAAGGCATGAAAAAGATAGTGCCGCCATATGAGCTTAAAATAGTTGAGGAATTAATTGTACAAGAACAGAATCACCTGAGTAAATTATCAGATTTAAAAAAGAATTTATAGTCTATGGGGGGGTACCTTGGAGAAAAAAATAAGAGTCTACAGTACGCCTACCTGTGCGTATTGCATCCGCGCCAAACAGTTCCTTCAAGAAAACAATATTAATTTTGAGAATGTAGATGTCTCTAGTAATCAGGCTCAAGCCGAGGAGATGATTCAAAAATCCGGCCAGATGGGCGTGCCGGTAATAGATATTGACGGAGAAATTATTGTCGGGTTTGATAAGGAAAGAATAAAAAAGGCCCTGGGAATATAAAAAGATTTTTGAAAGGCATCAAAACTTCTTAAGCGCCCTCTGGTATTTATCCCAATTAAAATAATTGACAGGGCTAGCATTCGTGTTATAATTTATAAAATTGTAGCACTGATGGAGAAAACTGAATATGCCGAGTTTAGTCAGATTTGGAGTTTCGCTGGAGAAGGAACTTCTGTGCCAGTTTGATGGGCTTTTAAAGAATACAAAATATACCAACCGTTCGCAGGCTATCCGAGATTTAATCAGGACAGAATTAGTTAAGGAGGAATGGCAGGAAAATAAGGAAATTACCGGCGCAGTTACTTTAGTATATAACCATCACAAAAGAGAATTGGTCAACCGACTTATGGATATCCAACACGACTATCACGACAATATTCTTTCTACCCAACACCTGCACTTAGATGGAGATAATTGTTTAGAGGTAATTGCCATAAAGGGAAAAGCAAAACAAACAAAAGAATTATATGACAGGTTAAGGTCTGTTAAAGGCGTAAAATATGCAGGATTTGCTCAAGCCTCAACCGGAAGTAGATTGACGTAATTCTATAAAATTTTTTAGATGGAAGGAGGTGTAATAAAATGTGTTATATCGTACCTGCAATAGCAGCTATCACTACCACTTTTGCCTGGAGAACGAAGAGGACTTTAACATCTTTTTGGCTGATGCTTATGTTTTTTGGAGGCAGCCTATTTGGGATAGTTGACCATCTTTGGAACGGAGAACTTTTTCTCATTTCCGCAAATTGGCTAAAAGATTTGGCCTTAGGAGCAGTAATCACCGTTGTGATAATTTTAGCATGGGCAATAATTTTAGCCATGGCAAAGAAGAATCCTTCTTTCGTTAGTTATCCAGGAGTCGCCGAAGTAAAATAAAAATATACAGGTCACAACTTAGGAGCCTGTCCCTAAGGGATGAGATGAGAAATATCTTTAGGAGGAGATTAAGCCGTAGGGAATTCCTAAAAGAGGCCTGCCTGTTTTGTTTAGGTACAGGCGTATCTGGTTTGCTTCTAGATTTAATCCATAAAAAAAGCGCCTTTGCTTTAAGTGGAGGATATGAAGCAAAATACTATAAAAAAATTGATGAGCAAACCGTTCAGTGCGAACTTTGCCCTAGGGGATGCACATTATCTGAGGGGCAGAGGAGTTTCTGCAGAGTTAGGGAACCCAAAGAGGGTAAACTTTATTCATTGGTGTATGCTCAGGCCTGCTCTGCGCATATTGACCCCATTGAGAAGAAGCCCTTGTTTCATTTTTTACCCGGTACACCCATATTTTCAATCGCTACCGCCGGATGTAATTTTAGATGTAAGTTCTGCCAGAACTGGCAGATATCCCAATTCCCTCCCGAAGAGACTGTCAACTACGAGCTTTCTCCTGTTGAGATTGTAGAGCAGACGCTAAGGAATAATTGTCCCAGTATCGCTTATACCTATACCGAGCCGTCTATATTCTATGAATACATGTTAGATACTGCCAAGATTGCCAAGGCAAAAGGGATAAAGAACATGTATCATTCCAACGGTTCTCTAAATCCCAAGCCGGCGCAGGAGTTATCTTTTTATTTAGACGGGGCTAACATTGATCTTAAAGGATTTACCCAGGAATTTTATAGTGAAGTTTGTGCCGGATATTTAGATACTGTACTAGAGACACTTAAAATTTTAAAGGGTAATGGCGTGTGGGTTGAGATTACAAATTTGGTTATTCCTACTTTAAATGATGATTTGGATAAGATAGGACAGATGTGTGTATGGATAAAAGAAAACTTAGGCCCGGATGTCCCAATACACTTTAGCCGTTTCTGGCCGCAATATAAATTAACCAGTCTTGCCTCCACCCCGGTAGAGACTTTAGAGGCCGCCAGAGCAATTGCCCAAGACGTAGGCTTGAACTTTGTCTATATCGGCAATGTCCCCGGGCATTCTGCAGAGAATACCTATTGTCCGGGGTGTAAAAAGCCAGTAATCCAGCGCAGAGGCTATAGCATTCTGGCCAATGATCTTAGCTCCAACGGAAATTGTAGATTTTGTAAAAGACCCATCCCGGGTATCTGGAGTTAATCCTTATAAAAACCCACCAATATTGAGCTGATAATCTTCAAGACAGCTAATAATAAGCAGGTTTTTATTATTCCAATTACAGGTATTAAGGCAATCGAGATAATCAGGGCGGCAAGCCAGGCTCCGGCTAGATCCAGGGCATAAAGGATTCCTGCGGCTTTAGCGCCTATTTTATTTTGGTAAATTTTGTTGGCCAAAGGGAATTCTGAGCCTACCAGATATCCAGAGACACAAGATAAGAAAAAGAAGACAAAAGAGAATTCCACAGAAGAAAAGCGGTTTAGACATAGAAGAATAGGCCCAACCATTAAACAGAACCCCACAATCATTAGTTCTATCTTCAAGAAATAAGAGAGATCATTTTTTATTTTTGTCAGTTTCTTGGTCATCAGCCACCCGCCCAAAGTTAAACCCGCCATAAATGCAGTAATTAATAAGGCCAGATGATGAAAGACAAAGCCATAAAGAGACTGATAGGCATAAATCAGAATAAGGTCGAAACTCAATCCTACGAATCCGGTTGTCCCGACAGCAAATCCTATAGAGGCCCTTTTTAATTTAGGAAAGATTCCCATAAGGATGAATAGGCCTAAGCCAAAGAGCAAGAGAACAAAAAGTAATATCTTAAAATTCAACTTAGCCAATGTCCCGAAAAATCCTTGTAATCCTGAAGAGAAGATAGTATTCCAATAAGAAATACTGTAAAAGGTGGCTGTTGGAAGGAGGTCGAGATTCTTTCTGGTCTGTTTGTAACCAGACAGCGAGTCATTAAACCATTCCAGCCAGTTGGGATTTAGACGATATTCAAGATGGGGCCGGGTTAAGAGTCGGCTTTGAATATTGTTTCCTTGAAGGCGTCTTAAGAAAATCTCCGGGCTTATTTTAAATGCACTCTTTGATGCCAGATAGAGGTTTGAATCTCCGGGTATAATATTTATATAAAATATATCTTCAAGTGTATTTAATATTGAACCATTGAGGTCTCGCAAAGGTTGGTTTATATAACTTAAAGACCCTGGTAGGCTAAAACTAAATATGCCATTAGGGGTCAAGACAGACTTAATATTTCCAAAGAATTCCTGGGTATAAAAACGATTTAATTGTAATGTTGAAGGCATGGGTAAGTTAAGAATAATTATATCGTATCGGGATTTTGTAAGGCGCAGGAATCTTCTGCAGTCGATATATTGAATGTCCAGCCGTCGATCTTCTAGTTCTTCCTGGGTCAAAGCAGTAGGAAAATCCTTAAGTAGTTTTATAAGCAAAGGGTCAAGTTCGGCATAAGTGATTTTATCTACAGGGTATTTAAGCACTTCTTTGATTACTCCGCCGGCACCGCCGCTTAATAAAAGGATATTTTTAGGATTAGGATGGGATAGCATCGTAAAGTGCACGAGTTCCTCAATATAGGTAATATTCGGAACAGGAGTGGTAACAATGGGTATGCCATCACTATAAAAGGTATATTGGCTATTGGTTTTAGTTACCACTAGATTGGCATAGACGGAGTTTTCATAACTTAAGACTTCTTGATTTCTCCACTGCTTGTTTATGGACATTTTCTGTAGTTTCGCTGCCGGGCCAAAAAATGTAATAGCCGCCAATATAAACAGGATATTTATAATAATAAATAAGGATTTTGTTAATAAATTATTGAGTTTGTCTTTTAGGAGCAGTATGGCACAGAATAGATTAAGCGCGCCCAGGCAGAAGGCAATAGAGAAGGCATTGAGTTTGGCAATTAGAAGATAGGTAAATAAAGGTCCGGCTAAAATAAAACCCATTGCCTCCAAGATATAGACTTTACCTGCGGATTCCAGGGGTTTTACTCTGGTATCCGATAACATGCGGCAGCCAAAAGGAAACTGGGCACCGTCAAAAAAGCTTAGCGGTGCCAGGATAAGAAAAGAACTAAGGAATATGGGCAGTATTGCTATTCCTTCGCCCAAAGTTAGCCCCCAGATGTTCTTTATAGTACGGATAAAAAAGATACTTAGAGGTAGGTATAAGGCTATGCCGGTTTGTAATAAAGCGTATACCAGATATGGGTTTTTAGAGCTTAAGGAGCGCCGGTTGGATAAGCTACTTCCTAACGCCTCTAATATAATCCAGTTAGCCAGGATTAGACCGATAGTTAATTCATTACCGTAGAAACTGATGAGAAATTCACGGATAAGCAGGGTCTGGACTACCAGTGAAGTAAAACCCATTAGTATCAGGGCAAAGAGTATCTTTTTATTCATAGCGATATTTTATCACATCGTTATAAATTAAACACTTTATTTTATCCTAGGGCTGTGATAGAATTTCTATGTCCTTTAAGGAGGTGGATATGAGAATCTTTGGTATAGGTTTACCGGAACTGTTGATTATCCTCTTAATCTGTCTACTTGTCTTTGGAGCAGCTAAGCTTCCTGAGATTGGCCGGGCCTTGGGTAAGACGATTAAAGAATTTAAGAAATCAATGAAAGAAATAGGCCCTGAAGAGGAAGAAGAGAAAAAACCATAGTCGCCAAGTATAGATGGATAAACCTTTGACCTTGGTAGAACATCTAGATGAGTTAAGGAAAAGAATCATTATCTGCCTTGTAGTATTAGGGATAACTACTGCCGCCAGTTTTCCTTTCGCTTCCCATATCCTAAAAGTCATAAAGGTTCCTGCCGCTGGAGTCATTACAAGATTGGTTTTCTTCAGTCCACAGGAGGGATTTTTGATTTATATGCGCATTGCTTTCCTGTGCGCTTGGGTTGTTTCGCTGCCGGTAATCCTATATCAACTCTGGCTGTTTATTTCTCCTGCGATAGAG
>JAHIOW010000006.1 GCA_018895075.1 Candidatus Omnitrophota bacterium
CAGTTGGGACCTTGAATGCCTAACCCTGCCACCGCCAGCTGTCCAACCGTGATTTTTAAACACTAATACATACTTGAAACGTTTATCTTTTTCCAGGTCTACAATTCTCTCTATATAGCAATTTATGACTGCTGTTATCTGCTGTTCGCTTAGGTCTGCCATATTAGCTATATGGTCTTTAGTCTCAATAATGACCTCATGCGCCCCAATACCATTGCTCAGGTCATATAAACCCCTGCCTCGACGCTCCAGATCTCCCTCTATCCTTAAAAACGGGGCGACACTGGGCACAACCCTTAATTCCCATCCCGGGGTATTTGGCGCATTAGAATTAGGCCTTAAGGCGTATATCTCTGGCGGGGTTTGCGATTCTTTTCCTTGGCAAAAAGGGCAGGGTTTCTCAGCCGGCCCTTCGCTTTGAGATTGACCGGAGAACTGGTCAGGCCGTTTTGCTCTCTCTGTAGCAATAATTACCCATCTGCTAATAATGGGGTCTTTTCTTAGCTCTGGCATTCTTTTTTAGTTAATTAACTGGAATAAATATAAATTTTCTATCACTTAAATGAAATATAATTTTACCATAATTTATTAAAAATGCAAATCTTTTTTATCGCTAAATATCTCTCCGGCGCAAATTTTATGCCCCGCGATAAATTCTTCTGTCTTCATAATCCTTTTTCCTTCTCTCTGCAATTCTTCAATCATTAAGTTATCTTTTCCTGTAGCCACAATTATGCCCTCTTTAGAAATTTTTATAATCTCACCGGCAGGAGCTTTAGATTGTAGAGGGATAGCCTGCATAACCCTAACTCTGTGTATCTTTAATAATTTGCCATTGTAATAAGTAAAAGTGCCTGGCCAGCGGAGGCATCCTCTAATAAGATTATAAATATCAACAGCTGAATCCCGCCAGTTGATTAGACCATCTTCTTTTTTAAGTCTTGGGGCAAAACTGACTTGATTTTTATCCTGCGGCGTTAGACTAAAATTATTATTCGCAATTGCCTTAAGGGAATCCAATAATAATTCAGCGGCAAGGAAAGATAGCTTCTCTTCTAGCCTGACAGATGTATCTTGCTCATCCACATCAACGGCTTTCTGCAGGATTATAGGCCCGGCGTCCATCTCCTTGACTAATTTAATAACCGTAACTCCCGTTCTTTGTTCTCCGTTAATTATCGCCCAATTTATAGGTGCCGCGCCCCGGTATTTAGGTAATAATGAGGCGTGGAGATTAATGGAAAAAATTGCGGGGATATTTAGTATTTCTTGAGATAATATCTGGCCATAGGCAATAATTACAAATAAATCCGGGTGCAGGCCTTTTAATAATTTTATTTCTCGGGGCAGATTAATTCTCTGGGGCTGATAAATCTTAAGGCCAGCTCCTTGAGATACTTTCTTAATTTCCGTTTCTGCCAAATGGAGGCCGCGGTCCTTTTGTCTATCCGGCTGGGTGATAACGCCAGAAATATTATGCCCTGCGGTTAACAAGGCCTGCAATGAGGGTACTGCAAAATTAGAACTGCCAAAAAATACTATATTCATCCTAGGCCTCAATATTTAAAGGGGATCTACATCTACCGTTACTATTATACCTGAATGTGAGAAATCCTTTAAGTGCTTTTTTAAGAATTTAGTAACTATCTGGGGGCTCTTTGCCCTGATCAGGATATTCCAATAGTAATTACCACGTAATCTTGAAGGCTGAGCGGGCTTAGCGCAAATTATAGTTATATTTTTATTTAATTTTTTCAATTTATTGAACAAATCCAGGCTTATTTTCTTGGCCCTGTCTTCATTTTTCCCCCGTAATTTTACTATTGCCAAATGCCTAAAAGGAGGAAATTTTAATTGCCTTCTCTGACTTAACTCCTCAGCGTAAAACATACCTGTGTCATTATCCGCCAATGCCCTAAAGCAGTAATGGTTAGGAAGCCTGGTTTGAATCACCAGCCTGGTATCGGTTAATCCTAATAGGCCAACTAATAGGCCAAATGTCTTTTCTGCAGAACGAAAATCAATACGGTTTAAAGAGTTGTCTATGTATAGGACAGCAATAAGATTAAAATTATAATCTGTCCATTTAGTTATAGATTGTGTACAGATGAATATATCCGCATCTCCAATATCAGTGTGCTCGGAACCTTCCAATCTTCTCACCCTTGCCTGGGGGAATAATCTGGATAATTCACTTTCTATCTTTTCTGTTCCCACTCCAGAATATCTGATGTAACTTGAATTGCAATTAGGACAAATCTTAGGCGGCTCTAATTTAAAATTGCAATAATGGCAATTTAATATATTCTCTTTAAAATGATAAACTAAATTTATGTTACAGCGCGAGCATTTTAAAATAAATCCAC
>JAHIOW010000052.1 GCA_018895075.1 Candidatus Omnitrophota bacterium
AAACCAGCCAATTTTCCGACGAGAAAATAGGTGGAGGTGAGATTAAAAGGAAGAGATGAAGTTCTCCGACGAGAAAATAGTTTTGAGCAAGGCTCCTATATTAAAAAGAGAGGGGGTGATAAAGATGACAAGGGGAGCAAGAATTCTTTTAGATAACGTATGTTACCATATACTCAACCGAGGGAATCACAAACAGAATATATTTCTAGAAGAATCTGACTTTGGAAAATATTTACAATTATTAAAACATTATAAGAAAAAATATGCTTTTAAGCTATTTGGTTACTGTCTTATGCCTAATCATATTCATTTAATATTAGAGCCAAGACAACCAGACAACTTAGCAAAATTTATGCAGGGTCTAACTCAGGCATATACAGCGTGGTTTAACAAAAAATATAGGAAAGCGGGCCGCCTTTGGCAAGGAAGATTTAAGAGTATGGTCGTTGGAAAAGATGATTATTTTATAGAATGTATATATTATATTGAGACAAATCCGGTCAGGGCGGCATTAGCCTTATCGCCTGCGGATTATCATTGGAGTAGTTATAGAGAAAGGACTTTCGGTAGCGAAAATAGGCTTTTAGACCTTCCAGACTCAACTTAATAAAGAATAGATAAGGGACACCCTTCCGATTAGCAGAAAGGGTGTCCCTTATTTTTATTTAAACAGGGAGTTGGAGATTACAAAAGAGGCAAAGACGATGGAAACCATAGACATAAGTTTGACCAGGATATTTATACTCGGGCCCGAGGTATCTTTGAAGGGGTCTCCGACGGTATCGCCGACCACACTCGCCTTATGGGAAAAAGAACCTTTACCGCCCAGATGGCCGGACTCAATATATTTTTTGGCATTATCCCAGGCGCCGCCAGAGTTGGCCATCATTATGGCCAAGGCAAAACCGGTTACGGTTGCCCCGGCTAAAAGCCCTGTCGTTGCCTCAACGCCTATCAGAAGCCCCACGGCAATGGGCACAATTATCGCCATCAGCGAAGGTATAATCATCTCTTTCTGCGCAGCAACAGTAGCGATAGTCACACAACGGGCATAATCCGGTTTGCTTTTACCTTCCATAAGGCCTGTTATCTCTTTAAACTGCCGGCGGACCTCAATCACAATCTTACCCGCTGCCCTGCCTACTGCGCGCATGGTCATTGCAGAAAATAAAAAGGGCATCATCGCTCCGATAAATAACCCTACCAGAAGATTGGGATTCATCAAATTTAAATTCATCTCTTTGCCATACAAGGCCACTTGTTCGCGGTAGGCAGCAATTAAGGCCAGCGCTGTCAACGCTGCTGAACCAATGGCAAAACCCTTGCCTGTGGCAGCAGTAGTATTACCCAGGGCATCAAAGGCGTCTGTCCTCTCTCTAACCTCAGGCGGTAAATCTGCCATCTGGGCATTACCGCCGGCATTATCCGCCACCGGGCCATAGGCATCAGTAGCCAAGGTTATACCTAATGTAGAAAGCATACCTACTGCAGCAATCCCTATACCGTAAAGGCCGGCACTAAGAAAACTCGTCATTATTGCCGCACCGACCACGATAACCGGTATAGCGGTAGACATCATCCCCACCGCAATACCGCTAATAATCACTGTCGCCGGCCCGGTTGAGGCGGCATCGGCAATGGAACGCGTAGGCTTAAAATGACTGGAGGTGTAGAATTCAGTAGAGAGCCCAATCAATATCCCGGCCACCAACCCTGAAAGCACTGACCAGTAAACACCTATATGCTGACTCCCTAAGGTAATTTTAATCAGAAAATAAGAAATTACGGCTACTAATAGCGCGCTGACAAAGACACCTTTTCTTAAGGCCAGCAATAAAACCTTTTGAGTCGCCTCCTCTTTGCTCCTTACAAAATAGGTACCGATTATTGATGATACTACCCCTACTGCAGCCATAACCATAGGTACGGTTACACCGGCAACGCCCAGGCCCGCAGCCACGCCCAATGCCGCAGTAGCCACAATGGATCCGACATATGATTCATACAGGTCAGCACCCATCCCTGCTACATCCCCCACATTATCCCCCACATTATCCGCAATAACCGCCGGGTTACGGGGGTCATCCTCAGGAATTCCTGCCTCAACCTTACCCACCAGATCCGCACCCACATCAGCGGCCTTGGTAAAAATCCCCCCGCCTACCCTGGCAAATAAGGCCTGGGAACTGGCACCCATGCCAAAACAAAGCATCGTAGAAGTAATAGCTGTAATCTTATCTATCCCTATAGGTATAGGGTGGCTGGAGTAATACCAGTCAAGAAAATAATACCAGATACTTAAATCCAGAAGCCCCAAACCCACTACTACCAAACCCATTACTGCGCCGCTGGAGAATGCCACGCGCAAACCGGAATTTAAACTTTTAGTAGCCGCCCAGGCAGTACGGCTTGAGGATTGAGTGGCGATACTCATACCGATAAACCCTGATAAACCAGAGAAGAAACCGCCGGTTAAAAAGGCAAAGGGTACAAATATAACCAGATATTTATTCAACGCCAAGAAAAGCAGGATAAAAAATACGGCCAGAAAAAATATAGCTACGCCTAAGTATTGCCTCTTCAGATATGCCCTGGACCCAATCCTTATACATTCAGCAATCTGGCGCATCTTCTCATTACCCTCATCCTGTCTTAAGATAAAGATTGCCAGATACGCAGCAAAGAAAAGCGCCAATATTGAACCTACCGGCGCCAGCCATAGAAGATCTATTCCTGTCATCTCTTAATTACCCCTTTCTTTAGTTAAAAATGAAATCTTTTTTTGCATTTCTGCGGGAATGGCTTTAGGCTTGAAATCTCTACCTACGCAAACCATAATTGTCTTTGCGCTAGATATAAGCTTATTATTTTGATTCTTGATTTCGTATTCAAATTCCATCTTGATGGCAGAAGAACAGCTGATACGCGTATCTATCTGGAGGATATCACCATAAAAAGCAGGTAATTTATAATCTATCTCCTGGCGGGCAACCACAAAGAGGATGCCATCTCTGGCGAGTTCCTGGGTAGAGACACCATTGTCTTGGAGGAATTCTGTGCGCGCCTCCTCTAGAAACTTTAGATAATTGGCGTAGTAGACCACGCCGCCTGAGTCAGTATGGTGATAATAAATCTTTATTTTCATCTTTAATGAGCGCATAACTTACGGAATCCCGCCAAAGGCGGGAGACGTAAGTTATTTGCGCGAATTGAATCCGCCAAAGCTCTGTGGCGGATGGGCCTCACTTATTCTTAGTTTCAAAGATATCAAATGCCTGGTTAAAATCATAGACATTCTTAAAATCGTCCCGGCTATCTGCGTCGGCCTTACGCATCAGCCCATTTCCCACCATATTAAAAACAATCTCTCCAAAGTCCTCTGTGCTTTTTATGCCCCAGTGCTCTAACACTGTCTTAGCCATTGGCCCGTATTGGTCTAAACCAAATTCCCTGATGCCTGTTAACAGCTCTCCTGCATTGATATGGCCATTTCTCTTTAATTTCCTCTGTGTCAGAAGAAGCGCCTGCATTAGGAATTCATAAGCATCGGGCCTGTAACGAGGGTCCTTTCCTATAATCTCTTTTACCTTGTGATAAAAATCTTCCATCTTAACTAAATCTTTTCTTTGTCTCTCAATAGCACCAGAATCGCTGAATGCGGCACCACCACATATTTCTTTTTCTTAAACTCTATCTCAATTCCGGCGTTTCTTAAGAAAATACAATAATCTCCTTCTTTTGCCTGGAGAGGAAAATATTTCTTTTCGAATTTTGGAGTCTGCCAGGGCTCTATCTCCAGCGCTGTCGGATCAGGAATAGGATATCCGGGCCCAATCTTAACTATCCTGCCTCTGTGCACCTTTTCTTTTTCCTTTACCCCCTGAGGCAAATATAAACCGCTGTCTGTACATTCCTCATCGCCATCGGGTTCAATCAAAACCCGATCTCCGACAATAATAAGTTCCTTATCCATCGTATATCGCGGTTAAGGTCTAAAAACCCCTCCTGAAATAATAATCTTTAAGGCATCCTGAATAGAGATATCTAGAAGTTTTATTTCTTCTTTAGGGACAAAAATCACATAGCCCGTAAGTGGCCCGGGAGAACTAGCTACAAATACTGAAACCATCTCTTTATCAGAAACTTTATTAATCTGCTCAAACTGCTCGTTGGTTAAGAAACCAATAGACCAGATACCTCTGGATGGATACTCTACCAAGACTACTTTCTTAAACCCCAGTTCTTTTTTTGCCAAGATAAATAAAATGATCTGTTTAAAGGTAGGGTAGATGGTCTTGATTAAAGGTAAGCCAGAGAACCATTTCTCAAGAACAAGAAATATTTTCTTACCGATAAAACGCGTGGCAAAAAATCCTATAAGAAGTATAAGAAAGACAGAAATTAGAAACCCTAAACCAGGAATATAAAACCCCAGCATCTGTTTGATATAAACATTTAAAAATCTGCCTAAGATACCGTCTATAAACCGGAATACAATTACCAAGACAAAAATGCTTAAAGAAATCGGTACAATCACCGCCAACCCGGCTATAAGATATCGTCTTAATCTCTCCATCTTCTTCCCTGGTTCCTTATTCCCTTCTTCTCTCAGTTAAGAGCACAATATTTTTCAGTTCCTCTGCATTACCGGCATTAAGCCACTTTTTATCAAATTCGGGATTTTGGGTAATCTGGGCTATAGCTGCTAATACCTTTAAGTGTAGATTGCGTTCGTCCGCAGAACCTACCAGAACAAATATAATATGGACAATCTCATCGCCGGGAAAAATAATCCCTGTTTTTGCCCTCACCAAGATTATCTTAAAGATATTTTTGCCCTCAACAATAATATGGGGGATGGCCAGGCCCTTCCTGATAACTGTACTGCTTTCTTTCTCCCTCTCCATAAAATTTTTAAATAACCCTTGAGGGTCCAGGTTCAGTTCTTGGCCCAAGATACCGGAAATTTCCCGAAAGAAATCTTTGATTTTAACTGGCGCCTCTATATCTAAAACCCTACCCTCCTCAATAAGTTTATGGAATCTATCTTCTACAATTTCATCCCTTCTTAAAACTATGTCCTTTAATTCTATAAGTAAACTATCTGAAGTTAACTCTTTATCCTTAGATACTAATCTTTCTAAAACATGGATCAGGGCAGAATCTGTGGATGCCCTCTTCTGGGCATAGATTTTATACCAGCTAAATCCCAACAAGAGAAAGATTGTAGTCAGAAAAACCACAAATGCCCCCATCTCAATCAAAAGGAATACGCCTCCCAATATTCCCAAGATCTGCAGATAAGGGTAAAAAGGAGAATGGAATTTGGGTTTGTAACTTAAAATTTTACTTTCTCTAAATAGAATTACCGTTAGATTAGCCAAGATGTAAAGTAAAATTAATATACTTGAGGCAACTTTAACTAACAGTTCCAACTTGAAAAACAAAATAGCCAAAATCATAAAAGCACCGGTAAAGAAAATGGCGAAATAAGGTGTTTTGAATCGGGAGCTTATTTTTTGAAAAACGGCGGGTAAAAGTTTGTCCCTGCTCATACCCAATGGATATCTTGAGGCAGTCATAATCCCTGCATTGGCAGTGGAAATAAAAGCCAAAAATGCCCCCACGCTTATTATTACCTTAAAAACATCTCCTCCAAAGGCTCCTGCTCCGTCTGAGATCGGAGTAAGAGTGGTTTTTAGAGTCGCCGGAGCCAAAACCCCTATAGTTACAAAGATAACCAGAGCATAAAAGATAGAGGTTACAACAAGAGAAAGAGACATACCCAAGGGTAAGTTTCTGCCTGGATTTTTTGTCTCCTCAGCCAAAGCTGCTACTTTAGTCAAACCGCCATAAGAGATAAAAACAAAACTTGCCGTAGCGAACATTGCCCCTGATCCTTGAGAAAAAAATGGTGAGAAATTCACAGGGCTAACTGTTTTCATACCCCAGAGGACATAGCTAAGTAGTATGCCTAAAAGCCCTATAACCAAAAATACTTGAAATCTTCCTGCTTCTTTTACACCTATTAAATTAAGGAAGATAAAAAATAAACAACACAACAGAGCAATGATATTTAAAGGCATATTGGTTATTATACTTAAATAAGCCCCCATCCCTATAAGAGCAAATGCCCCTTTGAGGCTCAAGGAAAACCAGGTAGAAAATCCAGCTACTGTTCCTAAAAGAGGACCAAATCCGCGCATAATATAGAAATAGTCTCCTCCTGCCTTAGGCATCGCGGTAGTTAATTCTGCCATACTTAAAAGTGCAGGGATACAAAATATTCCTGCTATTATATAAGATAGTATTATTGCCGGCCCTGCCTGGGCAAAAGCTAAACCAGGCAGAATAAACAGCCCTGAGCTAATCATTGCTCCTGTGGCCACACAAAAAACATCTAAAAGTGTAAGTTCTTTCTTTAAATCCTTTTGCATCTGGAATCTGCCCTTGAAGGAAAACTTAAGGAGAATTTTAATTTAGTTTTCTTGCTTGCCTTTCTGGGCTAATGCCTTGCTGGCATCCTGGCGGGAGTAACATATCAATACGTCTTGCGCCTTAATCACTGTTTCACCAGTAGGGCCGCCGACAAATTTCTCCTTGCCGTCAATCTTACGGTAGATGGCTAAAATAAGTACGCCTTCCTGCTCTAATCTTAACTCGCTTAATTTTTTTCCACTCAACCAGCTATCATCCCTGACGCTAATTCTGGATATAGTGTATCCTTCATTAAAACCCAATAACTGTTCATAATCAAAAATACGCATTGTCGTCCATCTTTCTAAGGCCTTGCTGATTATCTTCTTCATCAGGTTATATATAATCTTAGAGCGGGCAAAGAGGAATATAATCACTACTCCCACCACCAAAGTTAATCCTCTATGCATAGCATTTTCCCCTGTTTGACCCATAAAAGTTAAAACCAAAGTAGCCATGGAAGTAGTGATCCCTGCGCTGCCAAAAAGAATCAGGATACGAATTATGCGCCTGCGCAAAGGATGGGTAACTATGGTTTCGGACTCTGAAGTGGTAAATCCTGCGCCGGAAAATGCCGACTGGGCCTGAAAAGAAGCAATCTCCGGGGAAAGGCCGGTAAGCTCCAGGGCTATTGCTCCGAACCTGACGACAATGATGGATAAGACAATAATCGTTAATAGGCCAAAAAGTGGTATCATGAGGCACACTCCATATCCAGGCACTCCCAATTAGTCAATCTACCCTCTGTGTCAAAAAACAGGTATATTTTTTCTGCGCTAAACCAGTTCTTATTACCGGCTTTATATACCCACTTTTCCCCTTCTGTCTCATAAAAAACCAAGACCGGATCTCCAAATTTACTTAGGGCAATATCTTTAGAGAGCTCTTCTTTTCTGGCTTTACCCTGAATATACCTCTTGGCTCTTCTAAAATTTATTGTTTCCTGTCTTAATATCTGTTCTTTATATTTTTCACTCTTGCCTAATTCAATCAATGTCTGCATACCTTCTATTTTCTCGCCTAAGCCTGCACAGCCGCATATGCTTATTACCACTATGAATATAAGAAAAAAACTGAATAATCGGTACTCTTTTCCGGGCATTTAGCTCTATTTATCTTTTTCTTCTTTTTTACATTTTAACAGAAGGCGTTCTTCTGTCAATGCTGATAATCTCTCCGCGGTCAATCATATCCTGTATCTTGCGTTTTAGCCATAACTTAAATAACTTGCGGGTAAAGGGAATCAGGCCTAGAAAACCGATGAAATCAGTAATAAAACCCGGGGTAATCAGCAATATACCACTGCATAAAATCAAGACCCCATCAAATAACTTCTCTGCGGGCATCCTTGCCTGATTTATCTCTTCTTGTATCCGGCGCAGGGTAAGCAATCCTTGTAGTTTTGCCAGATACGCACCAGTTATCCCCGTAGCCACCACAATCCCTACTGTATAACCCGCTCCTATATATTGCCCCACTTTGATTAAAAGGGTCAACTCTATAATGGGAACTACAGTAAATAATAAAATCAGGTATCCTAACATAGCAACCCCGCAACTATCAATTATTTTTTATTTATGATTCTCTTTAGCAAATATCCTTTATTACCGCTTTGTTCTATTTTTGTCGTTTGCCTATCTATTTCCTGAGTTAATACAGAGGTTATCTTATTGTCTTGGCTTTGCAGGGATTCCCCTGCGCTCTTATGGGTTGCGGGAATATAGCCTTTAGGGGTTTTGGAGGTAGAACTCTTATAGGTTGCAGAGGAGCGCGGTTTAGGAGTTGAGTCTTTATATGACTTAGACTTAGCGCTTGAAGAGGTATATTCCTTAGAGGTTTTGGGAGTATGACTTTTATAGGTTTTGGGCGCAGGGCTCTTCTGTTCCTCTGGAAAAGATGGTTTCAGGGTTACAGCCTTATATAATGTACTCTTTTTTTCTGCCCCTGTTTCAGTAAACCCAATCTGAATTAATGCGCAGGTTAGCAATAAGAATATAAGTCCTATAAATTTAAATATTTGTTTTTTATTCATTAGAAAAAACTCTCTAAACTTTCTCAGGGGATTTACTCAATGCCTGCCTATAAATAGAAATAGTATCCCTGGTTACCCTTTCTTTTGTATATTGAGATTCCACCATCTGCCTTCCGGTGTAACCCAGTCTTCTTGATAAGCGTTTATCTTCTAAAAGGACAACAATCTTCTCCGCCAGAACCTCGACGTCCCTGAGAGGGATAATAAATCCGTTTATCCCATTTTTTACTATCTCGGGCATCCCTCCTGTCTTAGTCACAATTATGGGTTTAGCCGAAGCCATAGACTCCAGCATCGTCAGCCCAAAGGGTTCGGCGCTACTGGAGGGATAAACGCAGATATCGCTTGAGGCATAGAGTGCTCGCATCTCTTCTAAGGAATAAACATCTATGAGAATATTTTTTTCCAATTTAAAGTGCTTGATAAGGCTCACCAGATACGCAATATCTTTCTGCTGGGTCTCTCCCCAATCAATAATATTTTTTGAACCAGCCAGGACCAAAATAACATCAGGGTATCTTTCTTTTACCAGGCTTAACGCCTTAATGCTGACATCGCAGCCCTTGGCCAGGCCTATCCTGGCGGGATGGAATATAACCTTTTTATTTTTTAACTGGGGGTATTTTTTAAGAATCTTTGTTACCCCTACCTTAGGATGAAATTGCTCCTGGTCTATTCCGTGATGGATAACGGTAATCTTTCTGTCGTCAATGCCTAAACCTACAATCTCTTTCTTTATAAAGTGGCTTACGGCAATAATATGAGACCAGCCTACGTTATAAGTCAGTTCTAAAAATAAAATATCATCCCAGGCATTATGGGCAGTGAGGATTAAAGGAATATTCCTCTCCTTAGCCAGGTGTTCTAAGGTACGCGTGTGGATTTTGCTAAAGTAATGCATATTATGGGTGTGGATTATATCTGGCCGGGTCTCCTCTAAAAAAGATGAAAAAAACCGGGTAATCTCCTCTTCTAATCCATCCAGGCCTCTTTTGTAAAGCCAGTTTAAATCCATAAGCGGACTGCGGTAAATATTTACCCCTTGGTATTTGTATCTTCCTTTTACTCCCTCCACAGAACCTGTCAAGAGGCTCACCTTATGCCCAAATTTTTCCATCTGGGGTAAGATAATGGTTAAATGGGTCTCTACACCTCCGACTATCGGAGGAAATCCCCAGTGAAATTGGGCAATGCTTAGCTTCTTATTAATAATGGTAGAGTTCTTTTCCATATCCGGGAATACTCCGCTTAAAAACATAAATCTTGTTTGTCTTCAGAGAAACCAATTTATTAAAAATGCCTACCTTAAGGTCTTTCCGTTGAGAAGAAATAACTTTTAATTTTATTTGTTCATTGTTTAATTCTAACTTTACCAGATCGCCCCTCCAAGTTAGAGAAAAGACCATATTTCTCCAGGTGCGGGGCAAGCGGGGATTTATAAATAATTCTTCCTTTTTAACCTTGACCCCGGCAAAACCAAAAACCACCACCTGCCAGGTCCCCCCTAAAGAAGCAGCATGTATTCCTTCGTGGGTATTTCCGAAAAGATTGCTGATGTCGGCGCGTAAGCTAACATTAAAAAGATTGTATGCCCTGTTTAAGTCTCCGGCCTCACAGGCCATAAGGGCGTGTATGGAAGGGCTTAAGGACGATTTATGCAGTGTCCGCGGAATATAAAACTCATAGTTTGCTACCTTGGTCTTTAAGCTAAAGACATCACCAAGCAAATAGAGAAGCATAAGCACATCTGCCTGTTTTATTAATTGGGTCTTGCCTAAATTTTTTGCTTTTATTCTAAGGGGAAGAAGCGGTATCCCGTTTTCATCGGTCTGCCCGGGAATAATCTTTCTTAATTTAAAATAACCGTCAAACTCCTCAATAATCTTATTCTTGTTAAAATTAATGGCTATCCGGGGAGCAATTTTCTTCCATTGGCTTACTTCCTTTTCTCTTAAGTCTAATTTCTCCCTTAAATTTTTATATAAGGAGGGCCTCTTTTTAATTGCGCAAAAGAGTTTGTAGGCGGTAATTAAATTCCACTTGGCCAGCATATTGGTATAGGCATTGTTATCTACATTTCTGCGAAATTCATCCGGGCCAATTACATGCTTAATCTCATACTTTCTCTTCTTCTTATTGTATTCTACCCGCGAGGCCCAAAACCTAGCAGTCTCAAAAAGCACCTCATAGCCATAATCCTGCATAAAATCCTCATCTGCGGTAACCACATAATATTTATAAACTGCGTAGGCGATATCAGCGGTTATATGATGTTCCATCTTATGGGTATAAATCTTGATAATTGTCCTATCGATATCCCTTGCCCATTCAGGAGTTTCCTCCTCTCCGGTATCTGCTGACTCCCAGGGGAACTTTGCTCCGCGGAAACCCTCTTTTTTGGCTAGTTCTCTAGCCTTATTTATCCTTCTATAGCGGTATAGGAGCATATTCTTTGCCACCTGGGGGAAATTAAAGAGATAAAAAGGCATCAGAAAAATCTCTGCATCCCAGAAGATATGGCCGTGGTAACCTTCTCCGCTTAAGGTGCGGGCGCCGATGCTGGAAAACCCTTGATCGTAATGGACATGGGCAAGCAGATGGTAAATATTGAAACGCAGATTATTCTGCAGGTTTGCCGTACCCTCGATTAAAATATCTGCCTTCTCCCAGAGCCTCTCCCACGTCTTTGTGTGCTCTCGAACAAGGGTATCAAAATCGCTATGAAAGGCCTTATGAAATATCTTAAAAGTTTTCTCTTTATAGAGAGCGTAATTCTGGCGGCAGGGGAAGTGTTTTAGGCAAAAAACCTTGGTAAATATAACCGCCTGGTTCTTTTTGATTTTCAAGCGGAAGAAATTGTCTTTGGCGAATATCTTCTTACCTTCAATCTCATAATAAAATCCCGCCCAATAAACTATTGTTTGCTTTTTATCTAAGGTATCTATTACCAGATAACCCGCATTATGAGATTGGCCTAACTCCTTTACTCGAAAATGCCTCTTTCTGCCTTCACTAAGGACACCTGTATTAGAGACGGATGTCTCCATGCCTGTATTTATATCCACTACGCAATTTGCATCCAGAGGCGTAAACACTATCTGCATTACGCCGATGTTTTTATTATGCCTGGAAATAAAACGTAAGGATTGGTAATCATAGCGCCTCTTTTTAGTGTCTTGATATACGGAGTGCCGCAGCAAAACCGCCTTCTGCATATTCAGAATCCTCTTATGCTCCAGGCAATCCATGGCTATCAAATCAAGTTTCTCTCCTTCAATGGTGAATTTAAAGTTAACGGGATTAGGAAGATTAACCAACTCCGCAACCTGAGAGCCCATCTTATCGTAAACGCCGGCAACATACATCCCAGGCAGGGCATCATAAGGTATCTCTTCTAAAACCCCCCGCGTCCCTAGATAGCCATTGCCCAAGGCAAACTGGGATTCTCTTATATCCTGCAAAGATCTCACCCACTTGTTTTCTCTGATCAACCAGAGCTCATCATTGGTATAATTAGAATAAAAATCTCTCATTTAAAAAGCCCCTTTGATTTCTCTAAGTTAATTTCGGAGAAATCGCTGATTACTAAATCTGCCTTGCTTAACCTCCGGGGTTCTTGGTAGCGGTCAACTCCCACACACTTAAAATTCCCTCTTTTGGCTGCCTCTACCCCTAAAACCGCATCTTCAAATACCAGGCACTCTTCTGGCTCTAGCCCTAACCTTGCCCCAGCCAAAAGGAAAACATCCGGATGGGGCTTTCCTTTTTTGATATCATTACCGGTGATTATTATATCAAATAAATTATCTATCCCTGCCTTCTTTAAAATATAGAGGCAATTCTTACTAGAGGAGATGACCGCCACTTTAAGATTATGCCCTTTTGCTTCTTTTATAAAATCCACGGTGCTATTGTAGACTTTTATCCCATCTTTCTCTAAGAATTCCAAGAAATAACCTTGCTTTTTTGCTGCCGCCTTTTGTAATTCTTGCTCCGGCAAATCTTTTAGTATTGCCCTCACCCCATCGATTCTGGGGATACCGTCTACCTTTTCTTTATATTCCTGGAAAGCAAAGTCCTTACCATATTCACCAAATAACTTCTTCCAGGCCTCAAAATGTGAAGGCACAGTATTAACTATCACCCCATCTAAATCAAAAATAACCCCTTTTAATAACGCCATTTATTATTTAAGATACGCTGCCTAATCGCTCCTGGCCATAGGTATAATTTATAATCTTACTCTTACTTAACTCCAGATTAGGGACTATGATTATTGCCTTATCTTCTGATAAAAACTTTGAGCGCCTTACGCCAATATCTAAAACTGTAACTACCTCCCCGCTGGGTAATTTAATCCTATCGCCAGGCCTAAAAGGCCTATCTACCATAATCATAAAACCAGCGATAATATTGGCGATAGTATCCTGGGCAGCCAAGGCAATAGCTAAAGAACCTACTCCTAAGGCAGCAATTAAAGCGCTGATATTCACTCCATAAAAAGGAAGGATAATAAGTAAAGCGATTACCCAGATGGCAATATTGGCCACCCTTCTTAAAAGAGGGATTAACTCATCATCCAGGCGAGTGGATGTCTTGGCCGCGATATTTTCTTTGTACCACCGACAGACTGCTCCGGCGATTCTCTGGATAATAAAAGTCATACTCATAATGAAAATCGTAGCCGCATATTTTTTAAATTCCTGCTGTAATTGACTAGATATATAGATAGATACCTTTAACTTATAGAATACATATAATCCCAACAATAATAAAAATATGATAACCGGTAGAAATAAGTGTTTGATTATCTCCCAGCTTATTTTTTTAGAACTCCCCTGCATTATCTCCTCCTTATTCTCCTATAATCTGTACCACTATCTGGCGCTGACGGGGCCGGTTATCAAACTCAGCCAGAACCACCTGTTGCCAGGTGCCTAAGATTAACCTTCCCCCTTCAAAGGGTATAGTTAAGGAAGGGCCCTGTAGGGCGGCCCTTAAATGACTAAAACCATTGGCATCGCCCCAGGTCTGATCATGGGCATAATGTTTATGGACAGGAATGAGTTTATCATAAAAATCCTGCACATCTTTGATTAATCCTGGCTCGTATTCAAAGGTGGTAATTGCCGCGGTTGAACCAATCACAAAAACAGTGAGATTCCCCTTCTTAAGCCTTACAGATGAAAGCGTATCAACCAATTCCTTGGTGATATCAATTAAATCCGGATTGCCTTTTGTCTTGCAACTAATTCTCTCGTTTATTATCTTCACACCACTCTCCAAACTACAGGCCCTTTCTATATAATAAACCTAAACTATTTCTTGGTGGCCTGATAAAGGCCGTAAGCAATAGCCGCACTTACAGCTGTGTTTATCAAAGCGCAACCCGAAGCGCCTACTGCTAAAAATATTAATACTACCCAAGTAACTACTGACTGTTTCTTATTCATATAGCCTCTCCTTAAAAACAAAACCTCCCCGCCTGAATTTAGAAGAGGTCTTGTATTTTCCTTCCTGATTTAGGCAGAATAGATAATTAATACGCCAATACCCAAAGCAATAAGGCCCATAAAGCGCATAGCCAGAGGCTGTCTTTTATCCCACCAATCAAGTATGGATTTTATTTTTTCTAATCCCAGGGTAAAGATAAGAGTGCCTCCGATAAGCATGAAGATGCCCATGGTAACAATAACCCCTACCAGCCTGCACTGCGAGGCAGCTAACAAAAGAATAACACCAAACAAAAGCCTTAAGATGCCTGCGATGTAAATTCTCTTTCCTTGTCTCCAGAAAACGATAAGCTGCTTCATCATCTTGGGATTTAAGAAAATAAGAATCCCCATACCAGCAATAACTATACCGATACCCTTAACTAAAACGAGCATAACCTTGCCTCCTTCTTTTGTTAGGGATAGGCCCTGACTGTTCCTATTGCTTTTTGCAGCAACTCTTACAAAACTTCTTGCACAACAATAAAGCAACTACCAATGCTATTATGACTATCAAGGCTATCTTCATTATTCCCTCCTCGTATAATGAGATTGCTGAAATATTAGATTTTTAAAGAGCGCTAATATAGAATTATCTCCTGGCTTCTGCTTTCTTTGTTTTCCTTGTCATTTTAACTGCCTCAAATCTTAATTTCATCGAATATTCTACCCAAATCCAGCCTTACA
>JAHIOW010000007.1 GCA_018895075.1 Candidatus Omnitrophota bacterium
ATATTTCTATCGCAGACGCCTTCAAAATTATTATTTCAGGAGGCGTTTTTAAACCATAATCCAGTCTGGTGTAAAATCATATCAATAGCCTTTTTTATACCTGTATACAGAGAGTCTTTCTGTCGCGCCGTATTTCTGGGCGTCCTTACGGGAGTCACCTCTCAAATCCAGCTATCTACCAGTTAAACAAAGGCAGAGGGGAGCTAAATTCCCCCTTATTTTTTTACCTTGACAGCCACACAAATGTGTGGTATATGTAAGCCATGAGACAAAATTCTGAGTTAACCCACAAACAGAAAAAGGTCCTGGAGTTTATACGCCAGAGGATTCATGATCATATTCCGCCCACGATAAGGGAGATTGCGCGGCATATGGGTTTTTCATCTACAGGCACGGTAAGGGACTATTTAAAGGCGCTGGAAAACAAAGGTTTTCTTAAGCGCGCAAATAATCTGTCGCGCTCAATAGAATTGTTAAAAGAGAAACTAAACCGGATCCCTATAATTGCCAGTATTACTGCAGGAGGCCCAAACTTAGCCTATGAAGATATCCAGGGCTATGTGGATACATATGATTTATTGCCTAAGCGCCTGGCTCATGAGAATGTGTTTGCTTTAAGGGTAAAAGGTGAAAGCATGATTGAAGCCGGGATTATGGATGGGGATATTGCTATCGTCCACAGGCAGCCGGTTGCCGGCAACGGAGAGATTATTGCCGCGCTTTTAGATAATAATGAAGCAACCTTAAAGAGATTAAGGCACAGGAATAACAAGACCTTTTTAGAGGCCGCTAATAAAGATTACCCGCCAATTTATAAAGATTTTACCATAATCGGAAAAATAATCGCTGTATTAAGAAAGTATCCTTAGGTTTCCTGCAATGAGCCAATCCGGATTTAACCCCAAGGCGCGCTGGGATAGGCATATCCCGCAAGATTCTAACCATGATTCTAGCCTGTTAAACGAAAGAATCCAGGCAATTGTCTTTTTTAAAGGCGGCAAGATCTATCCCCGCAGGTTTATCTGGAACAACAAGATTTATAAAGTAAAGGCCATTAACTACAACTGGCAGGAACGCCAGGGCAAAGAAATCATCAACTACTTTTCCGTAAATACCGGATCTGGCTTCTACCAGATATCCTTCAATAATACAACCCTGGGTTGGCGGCTAGATAAAATAATAGAATAATAAATATAGAAGACCTGGCTATGATTTTGCATATTGACATGGATGCCTTTTTTGCCTCCATTGAGCAGGCAGTAAATCCTAAGCTAAAAGGTAAGCCGCTGATTGTAGGCTCAAGGGGCAGTAAGTTACATACTGTGGTCTGCGCTGCCAGCTATGAGGCCAAGGCATATGGTATTGACTCCGGTATGCCTTCGCTTGACGCCTTTAAATTATGCCCGGACCTGAAGTTTGTAGTAACTGACCAGGGTAAGTATATCTGGACCTCTGAGCAAATCCTTGAGCTGTTAAAAGGCTATGGTTTTGAGACAGTCTATGCCTCAATAGATGAGTTTCAGATGGATGTACTGGATGCCCCAAACCCCCAAACCCTGGCCAAGAATATCCAAGAACAGATCCATGAAACCTTCAAAATTACCGCATCAATTGGCATAGCCAGAAATGGCCTTTTGGCTAAATTGGCCTCCAAGCTAAACAAGCCAAATGGCATAGCCATCCTTGACCCGGACAATTTAGGCCGGACCCTGGCAGAAGTACCGGTTAAGAAACTCTGCGGGGTCGGTGTCAAGACCGAACTGATTTTTGAGGTTTTAGGGATTAAGACCTGCCTGGATTTATACCAAAAATCAGCCCAATTTTTAGAGCAAAATTTAGGCCAAAACGGACTTAATCTTTATCTGGGACTGCATTCAAGTGAGCATTTTAAGGCCCGGGAAATTGAGGAAAAACCCAAGTCCGTAGGCCATTCATACACCTTATCCAAGGCCTCGCAAAATACCGGGTTTATCAAGGCCTGGATCCGGCTTTTATCAGAGATGGTTGGCAGGCGCCTGAGACAACAAAACCTGGCCTGTAAAACCGTACATCTTTGGCTAAGCGGCCCGGAAATGGCTCATTTTGGGGCTCAGAAGACCTATAGAGAGCCTACTAATGACAGTTGCGAGATCTACTCAAGGAGCCTTAGAATCATGGATAAGACCGGGCAAAAATCACCCAAAATAAGGGCTTTGGGAGTAACCTGCAGCAACCTTTTTCCGGCTGATAATTCGGCTTTATTAAAAGAAGATATAAGAAAGGAGGGACTTATCAAAGCGCTTGATTCTATAAATACCCGCCAGGGAGACTGGTCAATCTATCCTGCTTCAGTTACCCTTACCCGGCACATCTAACCAAAACACTCCGCCAGGGCAGTTCATCAATCCGTAAGAATCAGTAGCTAAGTGTAAAGCTTGAAAAGAATAGGTAAACCTAAGTAAGTCTATTTCGCTTTATTCACAGGTAAATCCCAAAATATCCTAACCCATTGCCATATAAACAGTTACGCATAGTCTCTCCTATATGCCTATGTTTACATAAGATATATTATACGCCCAAGTGCGACATATAGACGTAAAATAAAAAGTCTGTTTATAAAGAGTCTTTTGGCTGATTCTCTACCAGATATCTCTTAATTTGGACTAATTGCTCTTTCGTAGGCTTAGATTTCTCTTTAAGCCATCTTTGTATTGTTCTCGGGCTAACTTTCAAGAGATTAGCCAGCTCTTTAGTTTCATAACTGCCACTGTAAAGATGGAATTTATGTAATTGATGCCACTCTTCCAGTTCTTTTTCCATGATCTGCCTCCCTTAAGCCTTCTATAAATCGTCTATATTTACGCTCCAAAAATAGCCCATTTTGAGCCTTTTTGTACATAATAGCGAATAATTTTACGCTATCTTTGTGACTATAGACAATACTATAATATAGACTATTTTTGGTCTTTTGTTGGTATATTGTCCTTTCAGGCATACCTAACTCTTGAAGTTTAATCTCCAACTTTTCAATAAAGTCTTTCGAGCCACTAAAAAACTTTGTTACTAAAGGGTAATATTTACTTTCTTTCTTGAACATAACGCTGCCATCGCCATCGAAAATACCTCTTATAAAATCAGCAAGAAGATCCCGAGGCACATCCGGAAACTTAACAGTTAAGCTTTTTCTTGGAAAAATACCAAATTTATGTAAATCCTCCGCTAATTTTTCTCTTGCAAAGTGAAAGCAATATAGACCTTTTTGGTGTTTAGACAGTGTAATATTATGTGCTGACCCCATTACTTTTTTAACCTTTTCAAGCAATTCCTTGTCATTCATACTTAACGAAACCGTACCTGTTTTAGATACACATCCATCCGTAATGAGCAAACCTAATACATATGCCATTTCCGGCGACCAACTACTGAAGAAATTCTCGTTTATATCAAAGAACTGTTGCGGTAATTTACCTTGCTTTTGTGCTTCAATTCTAGCTTCCGATTTAGAACGTTGTTTAATATCGTATTTCTTGAGTTTCTTATAGATAGCTGTCCGTGAAACTTTACACAACCTAGCTATATCGCCAAGAGATTTCTTATTGTCTATATATAAACTTATTAATTTATCTTTACTTAAATTATTTAATTTTTTCATCTTGCTTGGAAGTCATTACGTAATATCCACCCTGTATTTTTATTATTTTGCCGTTTACTATGGCATCGCTTACGGTCCTGCGGGCCTTTGCTAGTATTCGGCTAAAGGTCTGTTGGGATATATGCATAGATTGGGCTGCCTTTTTCTGGTCTAGGCCTTTATAGTCAGTTAACCTCACTGCCTCAAATTCATCCATAGTAAGGTTAATCTCATCAGGCCTTCCCGGCCTTCCCCTGGGGCTAAATTGACTTATCCGGGGGTCAAGACGCACTATCCTGTATTTTTTAGGCCTACCTCGTGGACGCATAATTTGCCATGATTTACTTAGATTTACTTACTTTTAACGCCCTAGTTAATATGAGTAAGCACTCATAAATAGCTATTTTAAAGGGCCTGTCTGGCTGAACAGGCCCTTTGTAGACTTATTTCTTTTCTGGCAGTGGGGGCAACTCTGGCACAGTCAATGAGTTTCTCAATTGCTGCTTGTCGAATATCGGCATTTTTTCGTGCATCATCATCTTCTTTGCTTTATAGCAATCCTTGCCTGCTACCCGTGATATTTCGCTTATAAGAAGCAGGCTGCTTATCACAATAATAAACACCCCAATAATATAACCTGTTGTTTTAAGAATCCTTTTTTCCTTGCTCGCTAAGGAACAAGTTATGTATCCTAACGCTAATGCAATCAATGCTGTGGTTAAGGGTGCATTACCAGAAACTAACATGTGTCCTCCTCTTTACCTTTAAATCTCGTTTTCCTTTACTAACTTTCGATAATAGTCAACGCACTTGTGGCAGGTTTCTTTATCTTCCTTCCACTCTGGATGGTCGCGCCGAATCAACTTTAAGATATACTCTTCTGCCTTGATATGGGCAATACTTACAAAGTCGTCAATATCCCGGTCACAAATCTGGCACCTGTATTTCATTGTGATTTATCCCCTCTCCCGATGATTAAAGTTATACCTTATAGACTATATCGTTGCCTCTTACCCGCGCATCTACCAAAAGGCCGATCTCATCCCCTTTTTTGCCTTGGGTGATGGGCACGCGGTCAATCTGCATTGAGGTTATAGTCTGGGTTAAATCCGTAGTGTGGCCCTTTATCTTGATGGTATCTCCCACTGCCAAGGGGGCCTTTAATTTTATTACCCCTGCGTTAACATGAGGAAAATAGTGGGTAACTTTTCCAATGACCTTTCCTTCTA
The DNA here is from genome assembly GCA_018895075.1 of Candidatus Omnitrophota bacterium. Lineage (GTDB taxonomy): Bacteria > Omnitrophota > Gorgyraeia > Gygaellales > Profunditerraquicolaceae > JAHIOW01. The sequence continues at coordinate 4,840 of JAHIOW010000007.1, forward strand.
CCTTTTTGACCCGAGGAGCGGCCTTCCTGGCCTTTTTTACGCTTTTTTTGATTACCTTCTTTACTACTTTTTTTCTGGTAATTTTTTTTACCACTCTTTTTTTACTTACTTTCTTTCTGCGGACTGTTTTCTTTTTCTTCTTAGCTGCCATCTCTGCCTCCCTCCTTTCCTATCTTCTATTTCTTTAAAATTTTTCCCAGTGTAAAATTTCTTTTAACGGCCTTTTAGACGGCCCTGCGGCGCTTTGCGATTCTGAATAACCCAGGGCGATGAGGCTCACTAAATGAAACCCCTCCGGTACCTTAAGTAATTCCCTGACCTTGGCGCAGTAAGGTTTTTTGTCTCCGGCCACCCAGCAGCTGGCCAATCCTAAATCCGCTGCGGCGATTAAAATATTCTCGGTGGCTGCGCAGCCGTCTTCTAAATAATACTTGGTGTCCCGGCAGAGCACGGCAATACAGCAGGAGCTCTCCCCGATAAATCTTCCGTTATCTTGAGTTAAAGTGCCTAAATCCTGGAGGGTTTTTCTTTCTGTAACTGCCACAAACTCCCAGGGCTGAACGTTTCTAGCAGTAGGGGCAAATCTGGCGCAATCAATTAGTTTTTCAATGAGCGCAGGCGCTATAGTTTTGGAACTAAAAGCGCGGCTGCTGCACCGTTTTTTTATACACTCTTGAGCCTGCATAACCCCTCTTTAGAGAATTATCTTATCGGCAATCTTGGAAATTACGGGTATACGGGTATAATGCCCCATTGAGGACTGCAGGATCCCCCAAAGAGAAACAGGGGTAAAAACTATCAGGCCCAATGTGCTGATGATAAAACCCAGGACAGGAATAACCGAAATAATAAAAGCCACTACCTCAAAGACAAAAAGCACCAATCCCTGCTTTGCGTGGTAAATGGCGAATTTATTGTCTTTTTTCAAAAGCAGGCTGATTATACAGAGAAAGCTTATATAAGAAATTACGGCAAAGAATTTACCTTCTCCTATCTCCTGCGCCTCTTTTCCTTTCTGCATGTCATCGCTCATAAAACCTCCATCAAAGAATCCATCTGACCATAAGTATTTACCTCTTTGGCGGGGTTAGCCGGATCCTCAGTCCATCTACCGTCAATAACGAAACGATAACGATAACGCCCGGAAGCAAGATTTACCTTCTTTCTCCAGGCGCCATTATCGGCAATCATCCGGGTAGCATTATCTAACTTCCAGTCATTAAAGTCACCTGACACATAGACCTCTTTTGCCTCGGGCGCAGATAGCGAAAAAACCACCTCAGTCAGTTTAGGGAGTTCTTCTTTTAAAACCCCCTGCATCTTCTCTTTTAAAGTTCGCATTATGGGCAGCGTTTTTTCCTGGGTGATAACCTCGCGGGATAAGCTAAAATAATCCTTTGCGCCCCGGCAGTATTTATCATAATTTAAAATATGCTGGCCCTCGTTCTGCGACTCTTTAAGTTTTACATTGACATGGATAATAGTCCTGAACATCTGCTCCTTAAATGTTGATTTTATCTTTTCTAACATCTTGAAGGAATGCCTTAACCGCGAATCAAAATTTATCACTAAAACGTGGTAGTCAACCGGATGCTCTAATTTATCCCGGATTAAATTTAGTATGCCTATAAGCTGGTTTAATCCTTCCAGCGCAAACCGCGATGCCTCTACGGGGATAATTACTTCGCTGGCAGCGCGGATGGCATTGATGGTTAAAAGCCCCAGATTAGGCGGGCAATCTATTAAGATATAATCATAGTTAGATTGAAAACCGCTGAATACATCCCAGAGCCGCGATTCCCTGCCGATCTCACCCGCCAGCTCTTGCTCCAGGGTGCTTAAGATAATGCCTGCAGGGGCGATATCAAAATTTTCGCCCACCTTTTGTATAATGTCTTTTAACCCTGCCTTCTGCGGGGTTAATTTTGAGAGGACATTGTAAATACTTAACCTGGCTTTGATATTCAGCCCTAAAGTCGCATGCGCCTGAGGGTCTAAGTCCAACAGCAGGACTCTCCTGTTATTTTCTGATAAACAAGCAGCCAGATTAATGGCAGTGGTAGTCTTGCCGCAACCGCCTTTCTGATTAGTAATAGAGATAATCCGCATCCCGCCTCCTCCCCTTTTTATCGCAAAAACCTTATATTATCTATATAGACGATTCCCCTTTTACCTTCTATATTCCATTCTTCTACAATGAAAGAAAGATTTAACATCTTTGACCAGTCGTTAATATCCCTGAATTCCTTAAGGTTGATTCTATAATCCCGCCATTTATACGATGGTATATTAGCAAGGTAAACTTCCGATTTTTCATTGGATGCGTTAAGAAATTCAATCTTGAGGATAATATTATCCTCATATTTAGCCTTCCTTACGGAGAAACCCAGTGCCTCATACTTGATTAAATTCAGGTCATTTAGATTTATAGCGTAAATCTCTTTTTGGGCAGGATCAAAATGAAAATTCATCTTTACTGCATCGGGTTGCAGGATAAGCGCGACTTCGGATTTTAGATTTACGGTCTTACCTTTTCCGGGTTTAGTAATTATGATTCTGTCGCTATTTATGATGGCGAATAAAATAAAACCGGAAATAAAGAAAACTGTTATGCTGATAAAAAGAGGGTTTTTAAATACCGAGGGATCGTTGACTTTCTTTTTGCGTTTCGAAGAAGCGTCCAGATAAATTTCAGCCAGATGTTCGTAGATATGTTTCTTATCCATAAAAAACGGAATTTAGATTGGGCTTAAAAAAACCCCCGAGAGATTACTCTCTCAGGGGTTTTTGGTCTTACATAAACAAAGTTAGAATGTAACCTTCATGGAACCGATGACTTGGGTCGCTGTCTTATCATTGTCACCAGTAAATGCTGAACCAGGTATAAACGCTCCTGTGTTCAAACCAAACTGCACATCTTCGGTGTAATCATAAGTAATACCCAAATCGATTTCGCTACCTAAGGCTTTTTCACCAGACTTCATATGGAACGTAGGATCGCCTGCTACGCCGCTGAGTATAACACCAGCAGTAGGTTGAGCGCTGGTATAAGCCTGATTTAAGCGTAGGTAGTAGTAATTTAAGGCTAATGTTACGTCATCCATAGGTTTGAGGCTGGTGCTTACATTGAATAACTGCACGTTAGAAAACGCTAAAATCTTATTAAACAGAGTTCCGCCTGCCTGGTCCTCAAACATGGAATTCCAACCTCTATAGGTAGAACTATTACTTAAATAGTTCTCGCCAGAAAGATAAGTGTAGCTGGCGCCTAACACTGGAGTATAGGTTACATCCGGCATGGCATAATTAGCGCTTGCCTGGAGGGCATAAGCACGCACCTTACGATTGTCACCAGTGTCTGCCACTTCATCAGGATATAAACTTTGCTCTACAGCGTGGTCGCCAAATTGCAGCGCAGTTTCTAAACCTAATACCAAGTTTTCAAGGCCGGTATATATTCCTCTTGCGCCCGCAGTCCTTAAATTCTCGGCTTTTCTCAGGCCTAATACGCTATTAGCATCTCTGCTCCTCTGCCATAAATAAACTTCGGTATTCAGGTCTGAATTTACCGCATAACCGGCATTTATACCATAGAGGTCAATATCATCATATGCCGCGACGCCGGGATTTTCTCCGCCGCCAGATTCATCTATTTTAGAATAGACTAAATCAACTATTAAAGGGTCATAATCCAAAGTTGCACGCATGGCATCAAATGACTTGCGGCTGCTTAAATCATCAAGAGATGTGACAAGCCCCACAGGTGTCCCAGCAGCATGCCCTGCGGCAATGCCGTTGGTATCAGGATCACCAACAATCAATCCGCTGCCAAACCTGAGATTCTGACGTCCCAAGGTCAATGTCAAAGGTGAATACAGAAACTCTTTGAGAGCAATATATGCTAGGTCTAAATCAACGTCAGTAGTAGCAGCACCTTCTTCTCCCCATTCTCTTTCATTCAGCAATCTTACAGTAGCAGAAACATTATCCGTAAGATCTGCATCTAATTTGACGCGCACTGTAGAAATAATGGCGCTGATGCTTTCGCCGTATGCAACTGGTGTATGGCCAGTGGTCGTTGTCGGGTCCTGTAAAGAAAGGGAGTTTCTTGCTATACCTTTGATATCAATATCTCCGCCTACCTTTACATTCTGCACTTCGGCTAACGCAACAGACGCTATTCCTACCATGAACGCCAGCGCTAGAAATAATATTAAGCGTTTACTCATTTTGTTTTTCCTCCTTTAGGATACTTCATATATTTAACTAGGATTGTTATTTCAGCTTCCTAGAAAATTACTATCTATTATGTATATCACCGGATCTTTTGTTGACTTCAGGCTTATTCTGAACTTCACCTCCTTTTCACCTGAGATTAAAGCCATCTCCAGTGGTATAACCTAATTAACCTTTTTTATCACATACGCTTTCATTTGTCAAGTATTTTTTTGAGGTCTCTGAAAAAATCCTTGTTTTGTAATTATGGCGCCCTGACTAATAGCGCGTTTTCTTTCCTTCGTTTTAATATTTAAAGAACGCCTAATCCATCTCTTATCCTGCCCTAATGGCTAAAGCAGGCTGGAATACCTTC
>JAHIOW010000053.1 GCA_018895075.1 Candidatus Omnitrophota bacterium
CGTTTTATCTTTTATTTCGTTATCTACCAATATGTTAGCATAAATATGAGAAAGAACAAGCATTTTTTCCGACGGGAGAATAAATCTCTCCGACGAGAAAATAGAGAAAATTTAGTCAGAGTTTTTCAGAGCTCTCTTCTTTGCCCTTGATAACCGTAACTCTAATCTTAGCTAGCTTTGCGCCAGGCATTCCAAAAAGACCCTTTTTTTCCTCGGAAAGTACCTCGACTTTTACTTGATTCTTACTCAATTTCAATGTCTTTAAGGCCTTTTTTATGGCCTCTTCTACGGTCTTGCCTTCTACTTCAATACTGGAATCTGGTCTCATCTTCCGCGATTAATGCGCAATTGATAGATAACTGTAAATAAATTATAGACAAACCAATACAAAACCAAGCCTGCAGGCATATGATAAAAAATAAATCCAAACATCAGAGGAAATATAATGCCCATTAATTTCTGTTGCTCAGCAGAACCGCCACTGGCAGATTGCAGAGAAACCTTCTGCTGGATAAACATCCCTATTGTCATTAAGATCGGCAGTAGGTTAATCTCGTTACCCAATACAGGTAAAGAGACAGGCAAGGTGAACAAGCGGTCTGGCTCTGATAAGTCTTTTATCCATAAAAAGTGCGCTCCTTTTAAGGCTACAGAGCGCATCAAGACTTGATAAAGGGCAAAAAATACCGGTATTTGTAAGACCATAGGCAGGCACCCACTAAGGGGATTAACCTTGTATTCACGATAAAGCTCCATTATCTCCTTATTTAATTTTTGGGGCTGGTCTTTATAGGCCTTTCTTAATTCCTCTATTTTTGGTTGCAAGGCCTGCATATGTTTCATAGAGCGCATTTGTTTTAATGTCAAAGGGAAAAGTGCAGTATAAATTAATGTGCCTAACATTATAATTACCACCCCCCAGTTTTTGACTAAACCGTATAGGAACCCAATGAATTGTAAGAGAAGGTGAGCAATAAAATTAAAGATACCAAAATACATCACCCTGGTCCAATCGGGCTTAGCGCGAGTAATAATCTGTAACTCTTGTGGCCCCAAATAGATATAGAATGTTTTCTTTAGGCGTTGTCCGGGCTGGAGCATAATTTCCGGGGAATTTAAACCCACCTCTGATTCATGGGTATTGATTTTCCTGATAAAACCCGTGTAATTATCTAACTCTGGCTCAACAATAGCGCAAAAATACTTCCCTCTTATAGCCAAAAAGATTACCTTGTCAAAGAATTTATCACCGCGGCCATTAAAGTGTGATGTTTTATCTTGGACAGCCCAGACCACGCTTTGAAAACGCGCTTGGTTTTGATTACCACCGAAATTTAAAACACCTAACATTAAAGGGAGGTTAATCTGCAGAGGAGCAGGAGATAGATTTTCAAGCTCAATTTCTAACTCTATGTTATAATTATCATTATAAAAAATAAACCGCTTAATAATCTTTTTGTCTGCGTCACTGGCCACAAATGTCAGGCTATTATGCGTGGCGCTTTTTTTAGTAAAAACCAGGTTTGGATCCCCCAATGCCAAGCCGTGTGTCAAGGCAAACTTAGAATTTTGGTAGTCTTTAAATATTACTTCGCGAATCGCTGCCTGCGACTCTGTAAAAACAAGGTCGTAATTTGCCTGAGAGTGTATATAGCTGGACGATTGAGGCCCAGGGGGCTGTGGTAACGACTTGACAGCCGAGGGAGGGATAAGAGGGGGGGTAAATGTAGTTGTTTGCGGCCTTTGCTCTGTAACTATAGTGTTATCAACGGGATAGAACTTTGAGACCAAAGCAGACCAAGTTAATAACACTACTATAGATAATACTATAACTACAATGAGGCGTCTTTCCATAGGTTTATTCCAAAGGGTCGTAACCAGACCTACCAGAAAAGGGATGGCATAATACTATTCTTTTTACTGCCTTTAATATGCCTTTACCAAAACCATACTTTATAATTGCCTGCCTGGCGTACTCTGAACAGCTGGGTATGAAACGGCAGGAAGAGGGTAGTCTTGGGCGTATGTATTGTTGATATATATTGATCAAGCCAATGAATATCTTCTCTAGCATTAAAGAGAAATACTTCTTCTGCCTTTTTGCCGTCGACGCGCCAGAACCTTTCTGCCTACTTTTGTGGCCATCCTGCGCCGAAAGCCATGAAGACGCTTACCGACGATGTTTGTAGGAGTCTTTAAATGTTTTTTCATCTCTAGTAACCCGCTTAAGAATAGTTTGTTATTATAACATAAAGCTGCCCTTAGTCAACTATTAAACCTTATGCCGACTGAAACTTGAAAGAAAAAATTGTAACACATAAAAAATCCCTCGTCAAGACAAAGAAAAGGGTTGTCTGTATTATCCATAGAGACAGGTAATACTTCAAATCCGGGAATCTTATTTTTATTGACCCGGTTAGATATTATGATATACTAATGCCGCTTAAGGATATTTCTCATAGGGTTGACTGAAGGAAACTTTATTGTATAATGATGTTACTGAGAATATCCGTGGACCTTATATATTTTGTCTTGCAAGCACATTATTGTTTGCTATAATATTATCCACAGATTTATACAAGTTGTGGATAAGCTGTGAATAGTGTGCACAAGTCCAAAGTTACGCTTGGGCAAGAATGTTATTTTAAAAGAAGGATAGTTTAGTTATGTTGGAGATGCGCCAGGCCTGGGAAAAGGCTTGGGACTACCTGAAAGATAAGCTTGGCAATACTACCTTTGAGGCCTGGATTTTGCCTTTGCGGCCTAAATCAAAGGATAAACATGCCTTTATTCTGGAGGCGCCAGATACCTTCTTCAGAGACTGGGTGGATAGACACTACAGACAGATAATTCAAGAAGCGCTACAATGGTCAACCAAAGAACACATAACAGTTATTCTGGAAACCGCTCCACAAGCCAAAGACACAACCATTAAGTCAACACTGCAGGAGTTAGAAGCCAGATTCCAGGACCCCCCGGGCACCTCAAACCTTAGCCCCCGTTATACATTTGAAAATTTTGTGGTGGGGCCTTCTAACCGCCATGCCCATGCCTATTCTCTGGCCGTAGCAGAATCCCCTGGTAAGGCCTATAACCCTTTATTCATCTACGGTGGAGTGGGGTTGGGTAAGACACATCTTATGCAGGCAATATGCCAATCCGTCAAAAACAATAAAAAGTCAAGCCAGCATAAAATTTATTATATGACTTCTGAAAAATTCACCAATGAGTTGATCGAGGCCATACAGCATCACTCCACTGCATCGTTTAGACAGAAATATAGAAACGTGGATGTTTTAGTTATCGATGACATACATTTTATCGCGGGAAAGGAATCTACCCAAGAAGAGTTTTTTCATACCTTTAATACGCTATATGATGCGCACAAACAGATCATTATCTCTTCGGATCGCCCCCCCAGAGAAATATCAAACCTGCAAGATAGGCTGGTATCGCGATTTAGTTGGGGGCTTACCACTGACATACAGCCTCCGGACTTAGAAACCCGCGTAGCAATATTGAAAAAGAAAATCGAAAGAGAACCTGTGCCTGTGCCTGATGAGGCGATATTTTTTATTGCCCAGTTGATTAAGACCAACATCAGGGAATTAGAGGGGGCCCTCATCCGCACAATCGCCTATTCTTTATTAGAGGAAAAATCCATAACCCTGGCATTAACGAAAGAGGTCTTAAAAGACCTGCTTAAAGAAACCAAAAAATTAATCACAGTAGATTTTATACAACGTTGCGTGGCTGAGGAGTTTGGGGTATTACTACAAGACCTAAAGGCAAGACGCCGTCATAAAAACATAGTGTTACCCCGACAAATTGCTATGTATCTCAGTAGAGAATTAACAGACCTATCTTTACCGGAAATAGGTGTCTTTTTTGGAGGCAAAGACCACACTACAGTATTGCATTCATATAAGAAAATTAAGGAGGGTTTACGTGAGGATGAGGTTTTAAAGAATAAAGTGGAAAGGGTTGCGGGGATTATTACACAGTAAATCCAAAGGTTATCAAACACAACCTATGTTCTTAAGTATCGCTAAAATATAAAACTTACATCAGTTGTTAACAAAAATCAACCTTAACTACTACTAAGACTATATAAATATCTATTAATAGGAGGAAACAAATGCGGTTTCAAGTTGAAAAAGAAGTTTTTTTGAATGGAATACAAACAGCCCAAAATGTTATTACTGCCAAATCGGTATTACCTATCCTATCTAATATCTTAATTGAAACCCAACAAGATAGCATTAAATTAATCGCAACAGACCTAGATATAGGAATATCCTGTGTAATACCTGTTAACATACAAGAACCAGGGACAATAACCCTACCCGCCAAAAGATTTAGTGATATTGTAAAAGAACTACCCGGAGATAACATTAGGGTAACCACCAAAAAAAACAACACAGTTGTTATAGAAACAGAGTCGTGTCAATTTAAAATTATAGGGTTGCCCAGCGAGGAGTTTCCCAAGCTACCCGAATTTCAAGACAAAACAGTCATTAAACTAGAACAGTCGATTTTAAAACACATGTTACATCTTACTTGTTTTGCGGTATCGTTTGATGAAACAAGATATATATTAAATGGCATACTCTTTAAAATCCACAAAAACAACCTTATTTTGGTAGCCACAGACGGTAAAAGATTGGCGTTTATAGAAAAAAAACTCAAACAAGGTATTGACCAGGATATACAAATGATTGTCCCCGTAAAAACCATCCAAGAGTTAATGCGCAACCTTAAAGAAGAAGGGGATTTATCTTTGGTGTTGGGGGGCAGCCAGGCTTTGTTTGATTTGGGTGGCGTGATGATTATCTCGCGCTTGATTGAAGGGGAATTCCCGGATTATCAACAGGTCATACCGCCGGTTTCAGAGCACAAAATAAAGATTGACCGTCAGCAGTTTTTATTGGCGATCAAAAGGGCAGCGTTGCTTTATACCCCGGATTATCAAGCAGTAAAATTAGAATTGTTTAAAGACAGGCTTGTGGTATCTAAATCAACGCCGGATATTGGCGAGTCCCGCGAGGAGATACCCGTAGAATACCCAGGCAAAGAGATGATTATTGGTTTTAATCCTAGTTACCTTATAGATGTACTAAAAAACCTTCAGGATGATACAATAGGGTTCGAGGTGGCCGATGGTGAAAAGCCAGGGGTGATACGGATAGATGGTTATGCCTATATTGTGTTACCTATGCGTTTAAGTTGAGTCAACCATGGAGGCCATACAGGCAACACTCAAAACTGTTATACAGACATTAAAAGCGCGGCGCGCAGCATACATTAGAGACAACCCCGAGCGCTTATTAAAAAAAGTTTTTCCAAGAAAGGCATTGTCACACATTAAACGGACTTATTTTTATAAAGGGGTGTTGACTATTAATGTAGATTCTTCTGCTTGGCTCTACCACTTGAGCCTGCAAAAGGAAGATGTATTAGAGAAGATACACAAAGAATCTCGCAGGATTAAAGATATCCGTTTTTGTCTGGGGTAAATACAATGAAAAAAAAGGGATTAAAACCCAAGAAGGCCCAAGAGAGCCGCGCGGAGCCTGTTATTAAGGATAAGGCCTATGACGCTACCACGATACAGGTTTTAGAAGGCATAGAGGCGGTTAGGCTTAGGCCGGCGATGTATATTGGCGATACAGCGATACGAGGGTTGCATCATTTGGTGTATGAAGTGGTGGATAACAGCGTGGATGAGGCATTGATGGGTTACTGTAATACTATCACAGTAAATGTGCAGCCTGATAATAGCATCAGCGTTATGGATAATGGCAGAGGCATACCCGTTGATATCCATAAACACGAGAAGAAGCCTGCCGTTGAAGTGGTAATGACTACCTTGCATGCCGGCGGAAAATTTGATCACCGGGTGTATAAAGTGGCGGGTGGTTTGCATGGCGTGGGCGTCAGCGTAGTGAACGCGTTGGCAGAATGGCTGGAGGTAGATGTTAAAAGAGATGGTAAAATTTATCACCAGCGTTATGAACACGGCAAGACTGTGTCCAAGCTCACGGTTATAGGTAAAAGTAATGCCACCGGCACAAAGGTGACCTTCAGGCCGGACCGGGCGATTTTTAATAAGATAGATTTTTCCTACGATATCTTAGCCCAACGCTTAAGAGAATTAGCTTTTTTAAATAAGGGCCTGAAGATTAAGCTTGTGGACGAGCGTCATGACAAAGAAAATTTATTTGAATTTAGCGGCGGCATTGTATCTTTTGTAGAATATTTAAACACAAACAAACACCCCCTGCATAATAAAGTAATTTATTTCCAGAAAACCCAAGATAACATCGTGGTGGAAGTGGCCATACAATATAATGACAGTTATACCGAGACCCTGTTTTCCTTTGTGAATAATATCAATACTGTGGAGGGCGGAACGCACCTTTCGGGTTTTAAATCCGCGCTGACCCGGGCCATTAATCAATATGCCAAGGCCAAAAATCTCATCAAGAATGACGGGGTTACTATTAGCGGAGAAGATGCGCGCGAAGGGCTGACGGCAGTGGTAAGCATCAAGATTCCGGATCCTCAATTTGAAGGCCAGACCAAAACCAAATTAGGTAATTCTGAAGTAGAAGGATTGGTAGCATCAGCGAGCTTGGAGGCCCTGGCGGCATACTACGAAGAAAACCCTGCGGTGGCCAATAAAATTATAAATAAAGTCATTGTTGCCTCGCGCGCTCGAGAGGCAGCACGCAAGGCCCGGGAGTTAACGCGCAGGAAAGGGGCGCTTGAAGGCGCAGGCCTACCAGGTAAATTGGCTGATTGTTCAGAAAGAGACCCGGCTTTATGTGAAGTATATATTGTGGAGGGGGATTCCGCCGGAGGCTGTTTTTTTGGAGACACCACAGTGGCCTTAACCGACGGGCGAAATATTACTTTTAAAGAATTGATCAACGAAGACAAGGTTGGCAAAAAAAATTATTGCTATACCATCGGCCGCGATGGAAAAATTGAGATCGGGGAAATAAAAAACCCGAGAATAACAAAACACGCCGTTGAAGTTATCAAAGTTGTGCTTGATAATAATGAAGAAATTATTTGTACTCCCGGCCATAAGTTTATGTTAAGGGGTGGTAGCTATAAAATGGCAAAAGATTTAACCCCGGACGACTCTTTAATGCCGCTTTATCGCCGATATTCTAAGCTCGGCGGACGTATTACTATCGACGGATATGAAATGGTTTTGGACTCAAAGACGCATAAATGGATATTTACCCATTTATTATCTGATGAATATAATTTAAAGAAGGGTGTTTCGTTAAATGAAAACGGCGGCACCATTCATCACAGAGACTTCAACAAATGCAATAATAATCCAGATAATTTAGTAAGAATGGGAAACAGGGAACACCTTTTATATCATACAACAATTCTTGAGAAGACGCTTCACAGCAAAGAGATAAAAGAAAAATCTAAAAAAGCTCATCAATCAATACGGTACCGGGAAAAAGTTAGAAAAATTATGACGACGCCCAAGATGAGAAAGATGTTAAGCCAAAGAGCAAGGAAGCAATGGGAAAATGAGGAATACAAAAATTATATGGTTAAAAAGTTTTTGGAGTTTTATCATAGCCACCCAGAGTACCGAGCTAAAAATACCCAATCCTTGAATCTAGCCCAGCAATATTATTGGTCTCAAAGAGAAAACAGATTAAAACGCGCCGATAGAGTCAAAAAATATTTTGTGAATCATCCCAACGCAAAAGAATGCTTATCCCAAAAAGCGAAGGCAGAATGGTCGGATAAAAAGCTTTTAGAATGGAGAAGGCAAAAGACAAGAGAGCAATGGACGAACAGCTTTAGGCAAAAAAGAAAACTCGCTTACGGCCAAACTTATTTAGATTATAGCTTGGCTTTTGCCAGAATGGTTTATGAGGGTCATGGTAGTCTTTCGTTTTATGATGACGAAAGAAGCGCGCTCCCCGTGCGCGATAACAATGTGATAAAGTTCAGTACGCTTTTGAACAGGTTTTTTTCTAATAACGAAAACAATTTGCTAGAAGTGGTTAAGAATTATAATCACAAAATAAAATATATCGAGACACTGGAAGAAAAAATGGACGTTTATGATATAGAGGTTCCCAATACGCATAATTTTGCTTTGGCCGGCGGCATTTTTGTTCATAATAGCGCAAAACAAGGCCGCGACCGTCGGTTTCAGGCCATACTGCCGATTAAAGGCAAGATTTTAAACGTGGAGAAGGCGCGCCTGGACAAGATCTTGTCTAACGAGGAGATCCGCACCATAATTACTGCCTTGGGCACTGGGGTAGGCGAGGAATTCGATATTACTAAGTTACGCTATCATAAAGTAATACTAATGGCAGATGCGGATATAGATGGTTCGCATATCAGGACCCTGCTGCTTACGCTTTTATATCGCCAGATGCCTAAATTAGTAGAAGAAGGCTATATCTATATTGCTCAGCCCCCGCTTTATAAGATTAAACGGGGCAACCGCGAAGAGTATATTCAGACTGAAAAACAGATGGATGGGCTACTGCTGGAATTAGGCAGGGAAGGGCATAGCCTTGTCCGCCTAAAGAAGAAACGGATTTTTAGCGACAGTCAATTTAGGGAGCTCTTGTCTTTGTTAGTAGAATTAGAAAAATTAGCCAAGAACTTAGAGAAAAAGGGAGTGCAATTTGCAAAATACATAGGTTTTAGGCATCCAAAGACCAAAAAAATGCCAATTTATAGGTTAAAAGTGGGGGATAAGCACTATTTCCTTTATTCGGATAAGGAACTGGCTAAGCTCACAGATAAAGAAGACCAAGAGGGTGAAGATGACGTATTAGAGCTTTTCGAGGCCCAGGACGTAGAGCGGCTGGCAGCCAAGATAGAGAAATTGGGGGTGGATATTGCCAGTTATGGCCCGCAGGGGCATGAGCAAAAAGATATACCTCTTAAGGGTAGGCAGGCCGATAAGCAGCCTAGGGCCCTGTATCGGATTGTTAATGAAAACGAACAAAAAGACTTTATGTTTTTAACAGAGGTGTTAGCTTATATAAAAGAGGCAGCCACTAAAGGCATGCATATCCAACGCTATAAAGGCTTAGGAGAAATGAATCCCCATCAGCTTTGGGAAACTACTATGGATCCAGAGAGACGTACGGTTCTGAAGGTCATCCTGGAAGATGCGGTAGAGACAGATAAGATGTTTACGGTTTTGATGGGCGATGAGGTTGGGCCACGCCGCGAATTCATTGAAAATTATGCCCATCAGGTAAAAAACTTGGATATTTGATATGTATACCCGAAACGAAAAAATCATTCCGGTTTATATTGAAGAAGAGGTTAAAGACTCTTATTTGAATTACGCCATGAGCGTGATTGTCGGCCGGGCGTTACCGGATGTGCGCGACGGACTCAAGCCTGTGCACAGGCGCGTGCTTTATACAATGAACGAGTTGAATCTAGAACACGGTAAGCCTTACAAGAAATGCGCGCGTATCGTTGGGGATTGCATGGGTCGTTTCCACCCGCATGGTGACGTAGCGATTTACGATACAATAGTGAGAATGGCCCAAGATTTTTCTTTGCGTTATCCTCTTGTTGATGGCCAAGGAAATTTTGGTTGTTTTACCAAGGATACAAAAGTTCGTCTTGCCGATGGAAGAAGTCTTAGCTTTAGTGAACTTATAAAAGAAGCCAAACAAGGCAAGAGAAATTCTGCGTTTACTTACAATTCAAAAAGTCAAAAAATTGAAATTGCCGAGATTAAAAGTTCGAGATTAACGCGTAAAAAGGCCCAAATTATCAAAGTCGTTTTAGACAATAGTCAAGAGATTAAGTGTACCCCTGATCACCCATTTATGTTAAGGGACGGAACTTACAGGAATGCGAAGGATTTAAAGCCCCAGGATTCTCTTATGCCTTTATACACTAAACGTTACGACGGGAAGAGCGATGTTAATTTAAAAGGATACGAGACTATTTATCAACCCTTAGAAAGCGCTTGGGAGTTTGTACATCATTTGGCGGATAAATGGAATTTAGATAACGGCGTTTATAAAAAGAATGCGGGCAAAATTAGGCACCACAGAGATTTTAATAAATTAAATAATAATCCCGACAATATTCAGAGAATTCAATGGGGGCAACATTGGCAGTTTCATAAAGAGATAGCTGGCCCAAGGCATAGGAATGACCCAGAATATGTAAAGAAGATCGCCGAAGGCAGAAAAAAATTCTTATCGGACCCCAAAAACCTCAAAGAGATTGGCGGGCGCTTGAGGGATTGGAATAAAAGGAGCTGGCAGGATCCTGCTTATCGTAAAAAGATGAGCGAAATTATTAAACAGGCCTGGCAAAGACCAGAATATCGAGCAAGAATAATTGAGGCCTCAAGCAAAAACCTTAAGAAGTTATGGAAGAAAAAAGAATTTCAGAGATTGTTAAGTAAATTAAAATCAGAAGAGCTTAAAAAGAGATGGCAGGATCAAAATTACAGAGATTTTATTGCTGGGATTACTCGGAAGACATCTTTGCAAATCTGGTTAGATCCTAAACATCGGGAGCGCATCTCAAAATTGAATAAAAAGCGCTGGGAGGCTCCAGGGTATCGACAGAAGATGGCTGAGCAGTCAAAGCAATTATGGAAGAATCCCGACTTTCGTAGCCATTACCCTGTAGATCATTTTAATAAAATAGCCAAGAAACTTTGGGAGAGCCCCGGGATAAAAGGATTACACAGAGAGAAAGCAAAGAAGCAATGGCAAGACAAAGAATTTCGAAAAAAAATTATCAACGGTATTATCGAAGGAAACCGGAAACGCCTTAAGGAAACCCCTAATTTAATGCAAAACCTGGCTCAGAAAGCAGCAATTTCTTTAAGAAAAAAATGGCAAGATCCATTATATAAAGAAAGAGTAGCAAAAAGCAGGATTTTAGGATTTATGAATGATTTAATGAATACGGGCCAACCAGTTACCGCTAAATTATATGAACAACTAAAGCAACCAGGGCTCCCTCACCTAAAAACTGCTCTAAAATATTTTTCTAGTTTTGAAGATATGTTCATCCAGGCACAACAGAGACTTAACCATAAGGTTAAAAAAGTGGAATTTCTCGACCAGAGAGAAGATGTCTACGATTTGACTATAGAACCCTGGCATAATTTTGCCTTGGCAAGCGGCATTTTTGTTCATAATTCTGTTGATGGGGACGCTCCGGCTGCGATGCGCTACACAGAAGCTAGGCTTGCGACAATTTCCGAGGAAATGTTGGCGGATATTGATAAGGACACGGTAGATTTTGGCCCCAATTTTGATGCCTCTTTAAAAGAACCACTTTTATTGCCAGCAGCCTTGCCTAACCTCTTGATTAATGGCTCAAGCGGTATAGCTGTAGGTATGGCTACCAATATTCCGCCGCATAACTTGAACGAGGTAGTTGATGCCATTATTTATCTCTTAGGCCATCCTGAGGCTAAAGTTGGCGACCTGATGCGTTATATCCAGGCCCCGGATTTTCCTACAGGCGGGGTGATTTGTGGCCGGGAAGGCATTAAGGAGGCATACACAACAGGCAGAGGCAAGCTTTTGGTGCGCGGCCGGGCAACCGTGGAACACCAGAAAAACGGTAAGGATTTAATCGTGATTACCGAAATTCCTTACCAGGTGCAGAAATCCGGGATTATCGAATCCATGGCCGGATTAGTAGACGCGAAAAAAATAGATGGTATTTCCGATATCCGTGATGAATCCGATAAAGATGGGATGCGTATTGTAGTTGAGCTTAAGCGCGATACCGAGCCGCAGATTGTTTTAAACCAGCTTTTTAAGCACACACAACTGGAAGGGACCTTTGGAATTATTATGCTGGCGTTGGTAGAAAATCGGCCACGGGTTTTGAATCTTCTGCAGATGCTTGATTATTATATCCAGCATCGCAAGGTTATTATCCGCAGGCGCACCAGTTTTGAGTTAGATAAGGCCTTAAAGAGAGCCCATATCTTAGAAGGCTTAAAGATCGCCTTGAAATTTATTAACCGTATTATTAAAATAATTAAGACTTCCAAAAATACCGAGAGCGCCAAGGAGCGCCTGATGAAAGAATTTGGTTTGTCAGCAGTCCAGTCTCAGGCAATATTAGAGATGCAGCTACAGCGTTTGACTGCGCTGGAGCGGGACAAGCTTGATGCTGAATACCTCCAGCTGCTTAAAAAGATTGAGTTGTGCGAGGCGATACTGAGCTCGGAGAAGAAAATAGAGGGGATCATTAAGGATGAATTAGAGGTTTTAAAGAAAAAGTACGGCGACCCGCGCCGGACCGATGTTGTGGCAGAGGCAGAAGAACTGGAAGTGGAAGACCTGATTGCCGACGAGGATGTGGTAGTTACTATCAGCCACGGCGGCTATATCAAGCGTCTGCCGGTGAGCGCTTATCGTAAACAAAAACGCGGCGGCAGAGGCGCAACTGGCGCAGAGGTAAAAGAGCAGGATTTCATCGAGCATCTTTTTGTGGCCTCTACAAAAGACTACTTGTTGATATTTACGGATAAAGGCCAAGCGCATTGGTTGAAGGTTTATGAGATTCCTCAAGGCAGCCGTATTTCCAAGGGCAAGGCTATAATTAATTTGCTACAGATGGAAGCGGGTTCTAAGATTAGCTCAACCATATCAGTTAAGGAATTCTCTGCGGATAAATACCTGGTGATGGCAACAAAGCGCGGTCAGATTAAAAAGACCAGGCTCGATGCCTATGGTAATCCCCGCAAGGGTGGCATCATTGGAATCACGCTAGATAAGGATGATGAACTCATCAGCGTAGAGTTGACCGACGGAAAACAGGATCTCCTTATAGGCACCCGTCAGGGTAAGGCCATAAAATTTTCCGAGGCCAAGGTACGGAATATGGGCAGGGCAGCGCGTGGTGTACGCGCTATCTCGTTAGTTAAAAAAGACGAAGCGATTAAGATGGTTTTAGCCCAGCAGGGGGCGATGATATTAACGGTTACTGCAATGGGCTTTGCCAAACGTACCCCGGTAAAAGAATATCGTCTGACCAGTCGAGGGGGTAAAGGTGTTATTAACATAAAGGTTACTAGCAAGAATGGAGAGATAGTAAGCTTAAAGACAGTCGGTGACAATGATGAGCTTATGGTAATTACCCAAAGCGGGATGTTCCTGCGTTGTGCGATAAAAGATATCCGCACTACCGGCAGGGCCACCCAGGGCGTATGCCTGATTAAGCTACAAGATAAAGACCGCGTTTCTTCTGTTGCCCCGGTGATTGCAGAAAAGGAAGAATAACTTTACAGACAAATAAAATCCGTCCCCATCGTCTAGCCTGGCCTAGGACACAAGCTTTTCAAGCTTGCGACTGGGGTTCAAATCCCCATGGGGACGCTTGTTTTTATGCGCTATAAGATATTTTTGGTTTTAGTTTTGCTTTTAGGTATCGTTGTCCTGATTGGCGCACAGTTTTCTATCCCTACTCTTTTTAGCGCAGACGGATATTTACATATCCGTATGGCAGATTTTTTGCGCCAGTATGGCCTCTACTATGATTTTCACTGGGCGCGTTTTTCCACCTTTGCTACGAATTTTGCGGACAAGGATTTTCTCTATCATGTATTGCTTATCCCGTTTACTTTTTTACCAGATATATTTTTGGGGGCAAAACTTTCCGCGGCAATATTTACTATAGTATTGTATTTGATATTTTGGATATCCCTTAAGCGCTATTGTCGTCTCAATGGCCTCATCCCGATTTTTTTGCTGTTATTTATTTATTCGGCACCGTTTCTCTCAGACCTGAGCCAGCCCAGGAATATGACTTTAATCATTGCCCTTACCTTGCTCTTTGTGCATTATTTAATTCAACGAAAAAAATGGCTGTTGTTTATCATCGCCGTCTTTTATGCGCTTAGCCATGTCTCTGGCCCGTATTTATTGCTTTTTGCCTTTCTGGCAGAGGGGGTGCGCTTTGCCAATGACCGGACTTTTTCCTGGGAGAGCATTGGCATGGTAACGTTAGGGCTGCTGGCGGGATTTTTGATTCACCCCCACTTCCCCGACAACCTGCTAGTGTTTTATCTCAATGGCATACTGGTGCCTATCTTTGCCCTCAAGTGGGGGCTGGAGCTGGGCGCAGAATTTTTCCCCATTAGTACCAGAGATTTTGTCCTGGGGTATCCTTTTATCTTGATTGGCCTGGTGCTATTAATCGCCAGCAGTTTCAGCCGGCAGAGAAAAATCAGTATCTCTACGCAGATATGGATGTGCATCGGGGGGTTTTTCTTTGTGTTTTCATTTTTTTCGCAGCGCTATCTAATCCACACCTATCCACTCATTTTGCTTTCTTTGGCCAGCTATTTTTCTGACTGGTGGCAGAGTGGTAGCAGGTTGCCCCGCATTCGGAAAAATAAGATAGCGCGCAGGGCGATATCTGCAGTATGTGCGCTTTTATTTTTGGTGATAGGGGTACATGTATATCGCGATTTTCGCTTGCGCGCTCAATCTGAGCTTCAGTATAACCAGCATTATGAAGCAGTGGGCAAATGGATGTCCGCGCATTTGCCGGCAGGGGAGGTTGTCTTTCACGCCAACTGGTCGGATTCACAGTATTTTATCGGGCTAAATCCCAAGAATGATTATTTTGTGACCTTAGACCCTATATATATGTATTATTGGAGCCCGCGGATATACAGCCTGTACAGACAAATTGCCTTTGGCAACACTCAAGACCCCTATGCCTTATTGAAAAACGTCTTTAAGGTGAGTTATGGCTATGCCGGTAAAAACTATTTTTCCGGCTTGATTTCTCAGATAAGGTCCGACCAGCGCTTTGAGATTTTAGCCGAAGATTATCTGGGCCTTATCTTTAGATTAAAATCCTAATTTATTGACTACCGGTAAGTTTTGTAGTAACTTAATATAGCTATGTGTGGCATAATCGGATATATTGGGAAAAAAGATGCTCAGGCCATATTGTTTAATGGCCTTAGGCGCCTGGAATATCGCGGGTATGATTCTAGCGGGATGTGCGTATTGTTGGGGGATAAGAAGGTTCTTTCTCTGCGTAAGCTACCAGGTAAAATAAAAGACCTGGAGCATCTGCTGCGCAAAAAACCCCTTGTAGGTACGCGGGGCATTGCGCACTGTCGCTGGGCCACCCACGGAGCCCCTAACCAGGTCAATGCCCATCCCCACTTAGATTGCAAAGGCGAGATTGCCCTGGTGCATAACGGGATTATTGAGAACTACGCCGATATTAAGGCAGAATTGATCAAAGAAGGGCACCAATTTTCTAGTCAGACAGACACCGAGGTGATTGTCCATCTGATTGAAAAATTCTCTCGGGTCTCATCCCTAGAAGGGGCACTAAGAAAGGCCTTATCCAAAATGCAAGGTTCCTATGCTATTGCAGTGATGTCCAAGAGAGAGCCGGATAAGATTATCGGTGCCAGGTCGGGTAGCCCTTTAGTTGTGGGAGTAGGCCAGCACGAGAACTTCCTGGCCTCGGATATCCCGGCCATATTAGATGTCACAAAGGATGTGGTGTTTCTAGAAGATAATGAAATAGTAGTGTTGACTGAAGAAGAAATCAGAATAACCAATCTCGCCGGCCAGCCAATTCAAAGACAATCTACGCGTATAACCTGGAATACCTCACAGGCAGAAAAGCAGGGTTGGCCTCATTTCATGTTAAAAGAGATTAATGAACAACCCATGGTTTTAGAGGGGATCTTCAGCCAAAGGATCCGCGAAGAAACAGGGGACATAGTCTTTGAAGAACTACAGATTCCCGCAACAACCCTGGCGGCGATAGATAATATTATTATTATTGCCTGTGGCACTGCCTTCCACGCTGGTCTTTGCGGAAAATATATTTTAGAGGAGTTATGTAAAATACCGGTGAGCGTAGATTTATCCAGTGAATTTCGCTATCGCGATCCCTTGGTGAATAAAAATACCTTGGTTATTGTCATTAGCCAATCAGGCGAGACTGCAGATACTCTGGCAGCGGTCAGAGAGGCCAAGAAGAAAGGGGCCAGGGTCCTGGCTATATGTAATGTCTTGGGCGCAAGCCTCACTCGGGACTCCGACGGCGTCATCTACACCCATGCTGGCCCGGAGATAGGCGTTGCCTCTACCAAGGCCTACACCGCACAGTTGGCGGTCTTGTATCTATTGGCGCTGTACCTGGCAGATATATATAAGATTATAGGGCCAGAGAAAAAAGCCAAACTCATAAATACCTTAAAGACATTACCCCGAGAGCAAGAAAAGATATTAAAAGACTACAGGAGCATTAAGCTTGTGGCGCGCAGACATTCTCACTTCGGTTCATTTTTATTTTTAGGTAGAAACATAAATTATCCCCTGGCTCTGGAAGGGGCACTGAAACTAAAAGAGATTTCTTATATCCCTGCCGAGGGTTACGCTGCGGGAGAGATGAAGCATGGCCCCATTGCCTTGATTGATGAATATCGGGCGGTAGTTTGCATTGTGCTTTCTGCGTCTCGCGTCTACGAAAAGATGATCTCCAACATTGAAGAGATACGTAGCCGCCGGGGCAAAATTATTGCTATTGCCAGCGTAGGTGACGAGAAGATAAAAGAATTGACCCGCGAGGTTATCTATATTCCCAAGATCGATGAGTTTTTCTCTCCTTTGATAGTAGCGCTACCCTTACAGTTATTAGCCTACCACATTGCCCTCAAGCGTGGTTGTGATGTGGACCAACCGCGCAACTTAGCCAAGTCAGTCACTGTGGAATAATGTTATATATCGTCGCCACCCCCATAGGCAACCTAAAGGATATAACCTTGCGGGCAATCGAGGTTTTAAAAAGCGTGGATTTGATTGCCTGTGAGGATACGCGGCATACCAGGATTTTATTAGACCATTATGGCATCAAGACCTCTACCACCAGTTTCTTCCAACACAACCGCGTTACCAAAGGACAATACTTAATCAGGCTTTTAAAAGAAGGCAGAGACATCGCCTTGGTCTCTGACGCGGGTACGCCGGGCATACTCGATCCCGGCTACAACATCATCAATCTAGCCATAAAGAGCAATATCGAGATTACGGTTATCCCCGGGCCGACCGCCTTTATAAACGCCCTGGTATTATCGGGTAAGCCAGCGCACAAATTTATCTTCGCCGGATTTTTGCCTAATAAGCCCAGGGCCCGCCAGAATCGGCTTAAAGAATTGGCGCGGATGAAATACACCATAGTCTTTTATGAGTCCTGCCACCGGATTTTAGCTACCCTAGAGGATATAGAGGCTATCTTTGGAAATAGGGGGATAGCCTGTGTCAGAGAACTGACTAAGAAATTCGAAGAGATATGTCGGGGTACGGCAGGGGAGATTTTAGAAGGCATGAAGAGAAAAAAACCTCTGGGTGAGTTTGTGGTGGTTATATAAAATTTTTCCTTGATAGCATAGGAAATTATATTGACCCTTTTAATCTCAAATTATGCTAAAATCAACAAAAAGACGATGATGGACAACAAGCCAATTTACTATAAAAACCGGCTCATTCAGATCTTCCGGGACCATTGGGAGCAGTTTAA
>JAHIOW010000054.1 GCA_018895075.1 Candidatus Omnitrophota bacterium
AGTGAATACCATCTTGATGGCCAAAGCTATTTGCACTGTCCTCAGTGTGGTGAGGCGATTGAGATAAAGTAGTTATCCCTGCCTGCGGCAGGCAGGCTTGTTGTTTTTAAGCCTCTGCCCGCAGGGCAGATTTTCCTTGACCTTTTTGAGTTTTTCTTATATTATTATATTATTAAAAGATAATGAAACCATTCCCTTCTAAAAAAATCCCTTCCTTTTATTTAATACTAATCCTGCTTTTTTTCTGGAGTTCAGGTTTATCCGCGGGGCAAGGTGAGTCAATAACCGAAATTCAAAAACAAGCCAGAATTTATCGCGAAGAAGGTCTAGAGTTGCAGAAAGAAGGCAATATAGACCTGGCAATCCCCTATTACCATAGGGCGATACTTTTAGACCCAGATTATGTGGTGGCATATAATGACTTAGGGATTATTCTTGAGACAAAGGGTTGGTTGGAACATGCAAAAGATATGTATCTTAAGGCCATTGCCGTAGACCCGAGCTATCCCAGCAGCTATTCAAATTTAGCCTTGCTTTATGAAGGGCAGGGAGATTATGCTAATGCATTATTATGCTGGGAAAAAAGGGCGATGTTGGGAGATTTAAGCGACCCTTGGGCCAGCACAGCCGCAAAGCGATTAAAGGGCTTAGCCCGTATTCAACCTGAAGCCAGCCCAGATATTGTACAGCTTCTTCCTATTTTTCCTGTTCCTGAGTCTGAGCGTCAAGGAGAGCAACTGGATGCCCATTTGAAGAAACTAGAGGCCCAGCAACTTAGCTTGGAAAAACAAAACCAAGCTTTAATTCAGAAACGCCAGGAACTGGAAATTAAGCATAACCAGATTTCAGAACAAGTGGCTAAGTTAGAGGCCCGGCTCTTAGACATGAATAAAGCCAAAGAAGACTTGGTGCGACAGGTGCGAGAGAGCCAGAAGGAACAAGGGCCTCTGGAGCGCAAACAAGAACAACTGGATGCCAGATTGAAAAAACTAGTTTCCGAACAGCTCAGCCTAGAAAGACAAAACCAGGCTTTAACCCAGAAACGCCAGGAACTGGGTGCTAAAGATACGCAGGTTTCAGAACAATTAGCTAAATTAGAGGCCTGGCTCCTGGACTTAACCGAAATAAAAGAAGGTCTGCTACCGCAGGTACGAGAGACCGAAAAGGAACAATGGCCTCTAGAGAGTCAACAAGAACAACTGGATGCCCAGTTGAAAAAATTAGAGGCCCGGCAACTCAGTTTAGAAAGACAAAACCAGGCTTTAACCCAGAGACGTAAGGAGTTGGACATTCAACATAGCCAAGCCTCAGAAGAATTAGCTAAGTTAGAGGCTCGGATTTTAGACATGAATAAGGCCAAAGAGGAGCTGGTGCAAGAGGTGCAAGAGAGCCAAAAGGAACAAGAGCCTCTGGAGCGTAAACAAGAGCAATTGGATGATAAGTTGAAACAACTAGGCTCCGAACAACTCAGTTTAAAAAGACAAGACCGGGTTTTAACCCAGAAACGCCAGGAATTGGACACTAAATATAATCTGGTCTCAGAACAATTAGCTAAGTTAGAGGCTCGGCTCTTAGACATGAATAAGGCCAAAGAGGACCTGGTGCGACAGGTGCGAGAGAGCCAAAAGGAACAAGGGCCTCTACAGCGTCAACAAGAGCAATTGGATGCCAGATTGGAAAAAGTAGAGGCACAGCAACTTAGCCTAGAAAGACAAAACCAGGCTTTAACCCAGAAACGCCAGGAACTGGGCGCTAAAGATACACAGGTTTCAGAACAATTAGCTAAGTTAGAGGTCTGGCTCCTGGACTTAAATAAGACTAAGGGAGAGCTGATCAGTCAACTCCAGCGGGGCCAGCAGCAATTAGACCAGATGGGCCAAGAGTTAAGCCGAATTGAACAGGCGCCTACCCTATTGCAGGAAAACGATAGAAGTTTTAAACAACAAGAGTTAGGGCAGGTTCTGCAACAAGAAGAAAAGTCCGATGATACCACTAATAATAAAACCCGCGCACTTAAGTATCTGGCGCGCGCCAGAGAAAGTTTCGCTCAAGGCGAATACGTGACTGCATTAAAGGAGGCTACTGTAGCAGAATATCTTGATCCTTCCAACGCAGAAATCAGCGTTTTTGTTGAGAAGATTCGCAAGGTACTTTTACAATAAGAGACTACATAATATTCCACGCCTTATAAATTTCCATGTTTGATTAATGTTAAAAAAGAAATTGTACTTAATTGACGCTACTGCTTTTTGTTACCGTGCATTCTATGCCATAGGGGGTTTGTCTACAACTTCCGGCCAGCCCACAAATGCTATCTATGGATTTGTAAATATGTTAAATAAAATCCTAAAAGAAAAAAAGCCGGAATTTTTAGCTGCATGTTTTGATGTCTCCAGGGATACCTTCAGGCAGAAAAAGTTCGTTGAATATAAAATCCAGCGGCCACCTATGCCCGAAGGCCTGAGCGCTCAGATCCCCTTGATTAAAGAAATAATTTCTGCCTATAAGATTGCTATGTTTCAAAAGGAAGGCTATGAAGCGGATGATATTATTGCTACGTTGGCTTATAAGGCAAAGCAAAATGGGCTCGGCGTGGTTATTGTCAGTTCCGATAAAGACATGTTGCAATTGGTAGATGATAATACAGAGGTGCTTAATCCCTATAAAGATGGGGGCATAATCTATGATCATCAGAAGGTCTATGAGCGTTTTGGCATAGAGCCGCTTCAGGTTCCTGAGCTCATCGCGCTTATGGGGGATGATGCAGATAATATTCCCGGAGTATCTGGTATTGGCGAGAAAACCGCAGTAGAGTTGATTAAGAGCTTTGGTTCCCTGGAGGGATTGCTAGACAACGCCCAGAAGATAAAGCAGGAAAAATTAAAGAAATTAATCCTGGATAATATTGAGAATATAAAATTAAGCAATGAATTAGCCATTCTAGATAAGGAGATAGACCTGGTTTTTGACTTAGATAAATTAAGGATGGGACAACCCAACACCAAAGAATTATTCAGGTTGTTTAAACACTTAGAATTCAAAAGGTTGCTAAAGGGCCTGGCAGTTGAAGAAGACCAGATACAAGGCAGAGAGGTAACCAGATTAGAAGATAGAGAATTAAAAGAACTCCTGGGTTCATGCGATGAATTAGTTTTATATGGCCAGGATATACAGGGTATGGTGTTTTATGTAAAGAATAAAATCTTTTGTTTAAATAGCCTTGGCCAAAATGCCAAAGCTGCATTAGCGGATAGTAAGATAAAAAAGATAGGCCACGGCCTTAAAAAGATAAAGATATTTTTGGCCAAGGAAGATATCGCACTGGAAGGATTATATTTTGATACCATGATTGCCAGTTACTTACTTAATCCTTCCAAACTCGAATACAACCTTGCCGATGTAGCCTGGGATTATTTGGGTAAATTATCATCGCCTGAATCCATTGATAAACAGAAAGCCATAGATTTAATCCTGGAATTGAGGCCGATTTTAGAAAAAGAAATACGCGATAAGTCGCTGTTGGATCTTTTTACAGATACCGAGATGCCCCTTATCCAGGTTCTGGCTCAGATAGAACTAAATGGCATAAAATTGGATCTCGCAGTCCTGGATAAACTTTCCAGGGATATTGAGAAAAGATTAATCAAATTAATTGAAGAAATTTATAAGAATGCCGGATGCCAATTTAACATAAATTCACCGAAACAATTAAGAGGGGTATTATTTGAAAAACTAAAATTACCTGTGGGCAGGAAAAGTAAGACCGGCCCATCTACGGATGAAGGGGTATTGAAGGCCTTATCCCGCGTGCATAAATTACCTGTTTTGTTGCTGGAATATCGTCAGTTAATGAAGTTGAAGTCTACTTATATAGATACATTGCCTGAGCTAATAGACCCCCGCACAGGCAGGGTCCATGCTGCATTTAATCAGACTGCAACTGAGACAGGCAGGCTTAGTTCAAGTAACCCCAATCTGCAGAATATTCCAATAAGGACAGATATTGGCAGGCAGATAAGACGGGCAATAATCTCATCCAGCCCGAAGCACTATCTTTTATCTTGCGATTATTCTCAGGTAGAGTTAAGAATTCTAGCGCATCTGTGTCAGGATAAAGGCCTGATTTCCGCCTTTGGGCAGGATAAAGATATACACAAGATTACAGCTTCTCTAATCTATGGCTTAGAAGAAAATAATATTACCGACGTAATGCGCGAGACAGCAAAAAGAATAAATTTTGGAATTATTTATGGCCTGAGCGCCTATGGTTTAGCCCGGGATTTAGATATAACCCAAGATGAGGCCCAGGGCTTTATCGATGCCTATTTTATAAGATATCCTAAGGTAGGAGAATACATACAGGAGCAGATTAAAAAGGCAGGAAAACAGGGTTTCGTGGTGACAATATTAGGCAGGAGAAGGTATATCCCCGATATTAATAATAAAAACCAGAATATACGGCAGTTTGCCCAGCGGCAGGCTGTAAATACCCCCATCCAGGGTTCAGCCAGCGACTTGATAAAATTAGCCATGATTCAGATACACGATGAGATAAAAAAAAGGAATTTAAGGGCAAAGATGGTTCTGCAGATTCACGATGAATTAGTTTTTGATGTTTTTGCGCAAGAACTCGATGATTTTATTCCATTGGTAAAAGATAGGATGGAGAATGTAATGAGATTGGATGTACCGATAAGCGTGGTTATAAAAAAAGGTAAAAACTGGTTAGAAATGGAAGGAGTAAATTGAAGATAGCGCAAGTTGCCTCAGAAGTTGTACCCTTTGCCAAGACAGGGGGCCTGGCGGATGTGGCCGGGGTATTGCCTTTGGCGCTTAAAGAGTTGGGAGAGGACGTTATTATTGTCATGCCCGGATATAAGGTGATTAAAGATGCAAAGTTTGCAGTTGAGAGATTCAAAGAGGGTATTTCTTATTCAATTATAGGCAAGAATATAAAAGTTTACTTCATTGAGAATGACAAATATTTTAATCGCGATGGATTATATGGCGATAAGAATGGAGACTATAAGGATAACCTAGACCGCTTTTCTTATTTTTGTAAAAGGACGTTGGAGTTATTAAAAGAAATAAATTTTTCACCGGATATTATTCACTGCCATGATTGGCAGGCCGCTTTTATCCCCGTATATCTTGAGGCCTTATACAAAGATGACCCCTTTTACAAAAATACAAGGACAGTATTTACCATACATAATATAGGTTATCAGGGATTATTCCCTGCTGAGGAGTTTCCGAAGTTAGGGCTAGAGCGCAGTTTTTTTAATATGGAGATGTTAGAATTCTACGGCAAAATTAATACCTTAAAAGGCGGTATTGTATTTTCTGATATCATAAATACAGTGAGCCCTACATATAGCAGAGAGATACAGACTAAAGAGTTTGGTTTTGGCCTGGAAGGGGTTTTAGGCAAACGGAAAACAGATCTTTTTGGGATATTAAATGGCCTGGATTATTCTGCCTGGAATCCCCAGAATGACAAATTCATCATTAAAAATTATTCTGCACAGAATTTAGAAGATAAATACAAAAATAAAGAGGAACTGCAGAAGGTTTGTAATTTTTGCCTTAAGAAAGATGTTGCGTTATTCGGTATTGTCTCCAGATTAGCCGCACAGAAAGGGTTTGACATATTAGCCGAGGCTATCCCGAGTATTTGTAAAATGAATTTACAATTGGTTATTCTGGGTACGGGCGAATCAAAATATCATTCGCTTTTAGAGGGTATTGTAAAAAAACACCCTAAGGTTGTTTCCTTATACTTAAAGTTTGATAATTCCTTAGCGCATAAGATTTATGCGGGTTCAGATATATTCCTTATGCCCTCCAGGTATGAACCTTGCGGTTTAGGCCAAATGATTAGTCTAAAATACGGCACAATACCGTTGGTATTTAAAACCGGAGGATTAGCCGATACCATAAACGTAAATAATGGATTTGTGTTTAGTAATTATAAGAAAGAAGATTTAATCAAGACAATGGATAATGCCATCCAGAGATTTAAAGATAAAAAGAAGTGGTTGGAACTTTTAAAAGGGGCGATGCGGTATAATTTCTCTTGGCAGGAATCAGCCAAAAAGTATCTGCAATTATATGAGCAGGCAAGGGCGAAGTAAAACCTATACCTTTAAGCAGGGAGGTAAAAAAAGAATAATCTTAGGGGTTACCGGCGGTTTAAGTACTGGCAAGACCACTGTAGCCAAGATTTTACGCTCTTCTGGCGCCCAGATAATCGATGCTGATAGAATTGCCCACCGGATTATTAAACCAAGCGGTAAAATTTATAAAAGGCTAGTTAATGCCTTTGGTGACAATATCCTGAAAATGGATAAGACGATAGATAGAGATAAATTAGCCAAAGCCGTATTCAACAACAAAAATTTATTAAAGAGATTAAATAGGATTGTTCATCCTAAAGTTATTAGCATTATTAAAAACCAGATAAGAAGTTCATCTAAAAAGGTTATTGTTTTAGATGTACCTTTACTTATCGAAGCAGGTTTAAGAAAATTAGCGGATAAAATAATTGTGGTGAAAACGACCAGGAAAAAACAACTGGAAAGGGCAGCTAATAATAAACCATTGCTTAAGAGGATAGAGGTGTTACGCAGAATAAATGCGCAGATGCCCTTGGAGGATAAGGTCCGCATTGCGGATTTTGTAATAGATAATAGTGGTACCGTAGAAGAGACCAAGGTACAGATAAAACAGATAAGGAGGTTGTTGTGGAAAAGTTAGATATCGGAAGCTTAAAGGAAATAAAGATTAGCGAATTGAATAAATTAGCCAAGGAATTGAATATCAACGGGGTAAGCGGGCTTAAAAAACAGGAACTAATCTTTAAGATACTGCAAGCCCAGGCTGAGAAGGAAGGCCTTATGTTTGGAGAGGGAATTTTAGA
Source organism: Candidatus Omnitrophota bacterium (assembly GCA_018895075.1). Taxonomy (GTDB): domain Bacteria; phylum Omnitrophota; class Gorgyraeia; order Gygaellales; family Profunditerraquicolaceae; genus JAHIOW01. The sequence goes on from JAHIOW010000054.1 coordinate 6,920, forward strand.
AATACTGCCCGAAGGGTTCGGTTTCCTGAGGTCGCCGAATTATAATTATCTACCCTGTCCAGACGACATCTATGTTTCTCCTTCGCAGATAAGAAAGTTTGATTTGAAGACCGGAGATACGGTTAGCGGTGAGATTCGCCCGCCCAAAGAAGGAGAGAAATATTTTGCGCTTTTAAAGGTTCAGGCAGTGAATTTCGAGAATCCTGAGGTGGCAAAGGATAAAGTATTTTTCGATAACCTTACCCCCGTATATCCTTATAAACATTTTGTCTTAGAAACAAAACCACAGGAGATATCTATGCGTATTGTAGACTTGCTTACTCCTTTGGGGAAAGGACAACGTGGTCTTATTGTTGCTCAGCCCTACAGTGGCAAGACAGTATTATTGCAGAAGATCGCCAATGCCATAACCACAAATCAACCTGAAGTTATATTAATTGTACTTTTGATAGATGAACGTCCGGAAGAGGTCACAGATATGCAAAGACATGTTAAGGGCGAGGTAATATCATCAACTTTTGATGAAGCGCCAGAAAGACATGTGCAGGTTGCAGAGATTGTGCTGGAGAAAGCAAAAAGGCTTGTAGAGCATAAAAGGGATGTAGTCATTCTTTTAGATAGTATAACCCGCTTGGCGCGGGCATATAATGCAGTTGTGCCGCATAGCGGCAAGGTTTTATCAGGCGGCGTAGATTCCAATGCCTTACAGAAACCAAAAAGGTTCTTTGGTGCTGCGCGTGCAATTGAGGAGGGAGGCAGTCTTACCATAATTGCCACAGCATTAGTAGATACAGGCAGCAGGATGGATGAGGTTATCTTTGAAGAGTTCAAAGGCACAGGCAATATGGAATTACAACTTGATAGGAACTTATTCCAGCGCAGGATTTATCCGGCTATCGAGATAAAACGTTCCAATACCCGGCATGAAGAATTGCTCCTGAAACCAGAGATATTGCAGAAGGTATGGATATTAAGAAAGGTTTTGAATGAACTGAATAATGTAGAGGCGATAGAACTTTTAATCGAAAAGTTATCCAAGACAAAAGATAACGAGGAGTTCTTAAATACTATGAACCAGTAAATCCGAACTTACCCCGCCAAAGGCGGGGTTAAATTCGCCCCGACTCTTTCATTCTGAAAGAATGCGGCAGGGCTCATTTAAGGAGGATAATATAATGAAAGAGAAGATTCATCCCAAATACCAGGAGAGTGTAGTAGTTTGCGCATGCGGTAATACAATTCATACGCGTTCAACCAAGCCCAATATTAGGATCGATATATGTTCGAAGTGTCATCCGTTTTTTACCGGCAAGCAGAAATTTGTGGATTCCGCAGGTAGAGTGGACAAGTTTATGAAAAAATATGGTAAAAAGGAAGCCAAATAAGGTATGTTTGAACAATTAGAAAGATCGGAAAAACGATATCAGGAATTAGAGCATCTGTTGGTCCGCGATGAAGTTTTATCTAACAGGGAACTTTACAATAAATATGCAAAAGAATTATCGGATTTAAAAGAATCAGTATCTTTATTTAGAAAATATAAGAAGGTTATTGCTGATATAGAAGATTTAGAATTGATGCTTAAGGAAAAACACGAGCGCCAATTTTTAGAATTAGCAAAAAAAGAACTCCAGGAGCTGGCAAATAGAAAGCAAACTTTAGAGGATAATATTAAAGATGCCTTAGCAGTTGAAGATAAGGACGCGGGCAAGGATGTAATTGTTGAGATACGCCAAGGTACCGGAGGCAATGAGGCAGCGTTGTTTGCTGCCGATCTTTATCGTATATACACAAAATATGCAGCACGTCGTGGTTGGTCTACAGAGATAATGTCCTCACATCCTACGGGATTAGGGGGATTTAAAGAAATAATCTTTAGTATAGAAGGCAAAGATACCTATAAACGACTTAAGTTTGAAAGCGGTGTTCATCGCGTGCAACGTGTTCCTGCCACTGAGGCGCAAGGCCGTATCCATACTTCAACCGCAACAGTAGCTGCCTTGATAGAGCCTGAAGACGTTGAATTAGCTATTGACCCAAAAGACCTTAGGATAGATACCTATAGGTCATCAGGTCCTGGGGGTCAACACATGCAGAAGAGCGACTCAGCGGTCAGGATTACGTATTTACCTAGCGGTATAGTAGTTGCCTGTCAGGATGAACGCTCACAGTTAAAAAATAAGAATAAGGCAATGAGGATTTTACGGGCAAGACTCCTTGATATAAAAAAACAAGAAGAAATGAAGAAGATTTCTCGACAGAGAAAATCCCAGATTGGCTCGGGTGACCGCAGTGAAAAAATCCGCACTTATAATTTTCCAGACCGGCGAGTAACCGACCATCGCATAAATTTGACGCTGTACAAATTAGAAGCAATACTGGAGGGGGACCTAGATGAGATTTCCGATGCCCTGATAGAAGCGTCCGAAAGACAAAGCAATGAATCCCGTTAGAAATATCAATTTTTCTAATAGGGATTCATTTTTAACGGGATGAATGAAGCAGAATTATTATTTACCCAGATACTACATTGTAATCGCCTGTCTTTATATCTAGATGATAACTTAAGATTAGATAAGGATAAATCTTATTTGATATCCGAGGTATTTAAAAAAAGAATTTTGGGTGAACCCATAGAGTATATCCTGGGTGAGACAGAATTTATGGGTTTGGAATTTAGGCTAACACCAGATGTATTCATTCCTAGGCCAGAAACAGAAATTCTGGTAGAGGCAGCCTTGAAATTAGTTAAATGTTTAATGTTTAATGTTGGATGTTTGAATATATTAGATATAGGTACGGGTACAGGCTGTATAGCAATCTCTTTAGCCAAATTTATCTCGGCTGTAAAGGTAATTGCTATAGATATTTCATCCTCTGCTTTAGAGATTGGTGAAGAGAATTCTTGCTTAAATGGAGTAGAAGATAAGATTAAATTTATTCAGGCTAATATCTTTAACATTAAACATAATACATTAAACATAGAACAATTTGATATTATTGTCTCCAATCCTCCCTATATTCCTACTGCAGAGATTGATAATCTCCATCCCGGGATAAAATATGAACCATATATCGCCCTAGATGGCGGCAGGGATGGTTTAGGCTTTTATCGGAGGATAATCAGGGACTCCGCAGATTATTTAAAAGAAGACGGCTTGTTGATTATGGAGATGGGATTTGACCAAAAAGAGGCCATAAAGAATATCTTTCAAAATTCGGAAAATTTTAAGATAATAGATGTGGTGCAAGATTATAATAATATAGACAGGGTAATTATAGCACAAATGAAGAAAGCCAGATATGGATAAGCTTGTCGTCGAAGGCGGCATAAGACTAAAGGGTGAAGTTGTAGTATCAGGCGCCAAGAATGCCATATTGCCTATACTTGCGGCAACCTTGCTGACTGATGAGCCCTGCCTGATTAAAGGCGCACCAAACCTATGCGATACTATTACGATGCTAAAGATTCTGCGTTCTTTAGGTAAGAATGTTGGATTGGATAGGGGCATTGTAACTGTTGCCGCAAATAGGCATAAAAACTTTATTGCTGATTATAAATTTGTTTCTACTATGCGTGCCTCCTTTTGCGTCCTGGGGCCGCTTTTAGCTAAGCTGAAAAAAGCAAAGGTTTCTTTACCAGGAGGTTGTGTTATTGGCGTAAGGCCCGTGGATTTACACATTAAAGGAATGAAGGCATTAGGTGCTAATATCAGCGTTGAATCAGGATACGTAGTTGCCAAGACTTCGCAACTAAAAGGTAATCATATATATTTAGGGGGGATTTATGGTTCATCGGTTCTGGCTACTGCCAATGTGATGATGGCAGCAACGTTGGCGCAAGGCAGGACGGTGATTGAGGCAGCTGCCTGCGAACCTGAGATTGTGGATTTGGCAAGTTTTTTGATTAAGATGGGGGCTAAGATAGAAGGGGCCGGCACGCCGATTATAGAAATAGAAGGGGTGAAGCAATTACGCGGCGCAGAACACACAATAATTCCGGATAGGATTGAGGCAGGGACGTTTATGATCGCCGCTTTAATTACCAAGGGGGATATACTGATCAAGAATGTATTATTTCACCATCTGGGTGCTGTGATAGACAAATTAGAAGAGACAGGGGCTTCTATAACTAAGACCGATAATTCGATACGGGTGTGTTTTAAAAGAGGCCTGAAGCCCATAAACATTACCACCCTTCCCTATCCGGGTTTCCCTACAGATATGCAGGCGCAGATGATGAGTTTAATGAGTATCACGCCGGGCATAAGCGTGATTACTGAGAAGATCTATCCGGATAGATTTATGCATGTAGCTGAACTTAATCGCATGGGAGCGCATATTCAAAGGGAAGGCCCGCATGCGATTGTAGAAGGCGTAAAACATTTATCAGGCGCGCCGGTCATGGCCTCTGACCTTAGGGCATCAGCGTCTCTAGTGTTAGCAGGATTGGTGGCTGGCGGTGAGACCACCATTTCAAGGATCTATCATTTAGAGCGCGGATATGAGAATCTGGAAGATAAGTTGCAAAGATTGGGCGCTAGGATTTACAAGGAAAAAGAATAAAGGGATGAATATATGATTTTAATGGTCGATAATTATGATTCCTTTACCTATAATCTCGTGCAGTATTTAGGCGCATTAGGTGAGGATATTAAGGTATTTAGGAATGACAAGATAACGATAAGCCAGATTAAAAAATTAAGACCCAAGAGAATTGTTATCTCACCTGGTCCAGGCAGGCCAGAAGATGCGGGTATTTCCTGTGAGGTAATAAGAGAATTTAAGGATGAGATTCCTATATTAGGAGTATGCTTAGGGCATCAATGTCTGGGTTTTGTTTTTGGGGCTCGGATTATAGGCGCCGCCAGACTTATGCACGGGAAGACCTCTTGGATCTATCACAATAAAAGGACTATTTTTAAAAGTATACCTAACCCGTTTGAGGCCACGCGGTATCATTCCCTGATTGTAGAGAAAAAAACCTTGCCTGAATGCTTAGAAATAACTGCCTGGACAAAAGAAGGCGAGATTATGGGTTTAAAACACAAAGGATATCCTTTGTGGGGAGTACAGTTTCATCCCGAATCTATATTAACCAAGACGGGCAAGAATATTTTGGCTAACTTTCTAAAGATATGATTCAAGAGGCAATAAAAATATTATCGCAAGGTACAGATTTAACCGCTAGCCACATGGAGGCGGTTATGGAAGAGATTATGACTGGCAAGGTAGAGACGCCACAGATTGTTTCTTTTTTAACTAATTTAAATAAGCAAGGCGAGACTAAAGATGAGTTAACCGCAGCTGTATCTGTGATGCGCAGGCATGTAATCAGGATCCATACGGAACACAAAGTTATCTTAGATACCTGTGGAACCGGGGGCGATAAAAAAGGCACCTTTAATATTTCAACAGCAGTAGCCTTTGTAGCCAGCGGGTGCGGGATTTGTGTGGCTAAGCATGGTAATCGGTCAGTGTCTAGTAAATCAGGGAGCGCAGATGTTCTGGAGGCATTAGGTATAAATATCAATATGACTAAAGAAAAAATAAAACAATGCCTTGATGATATCGGTATCGCTTTTTTATTTGCGCAGAATTTTCATCCGGCAATGAAATATGCTATGCCGGCAAGAAAGGAAATAGGCGCAAAAACAATCTTTAATATCTTGGGACCTTTGACTAATCCTGCAGGCGCAACACATCAATTGGTAGGTGTATTTGATGCCCGTTGGACAGAGATGCTGGCGCGTGTATTAGGTAATCTTGGTACAGTGCATGCGCTGGTGGTACGCGGCGAAGACGGTTTGGATGAAATAAGCACAACAGCCAACACATTAATTTCCGAAGAGTATAAAGGCAGGATTAATAATTATAAAGTGAGTCCAGAGGATTTTGGGTTTAAGAGGGTAAGCCCCCAAGATTTAACAGGTGGGACAGCTGCTGATAATGCCAGGATTGTTATGGATATATTAAATGGCAAGACAGGTCCCCGGCGGGACATAGTAGTATTAAATGCCGCAGCAGCAATATATACAGCAGATAAAGCGAAATCAATAAAAGAGGGGATAGGCTTGGCCGCTGATTCCATAGATTCTAAGAAGGCTTTAAAAAAGTTAGAATTGTTAAAAGAATACTCAAATAGATGAAAAAACAAGACACATTAAAAGAGATTGTTATAAAAAAACAGGAAAAGATTTTATTAGCGAAGCAGAAGTTCTCTGAGGAGGATTTAAAGGCACAGATTCAAAATCTTCCATTGACCCGGCCTTTCATAAAAGCAATAAATAAACTGCACTCCATATCGCTTATTGCTGAGATTAAGAAGCAATCGCCTTCCTCCGGTATCATTCGCCAGGATTTTAATCTCAAGGCGATTGCTGAAAGTTATCGAGATTCAGGAGCCCAGGCCATTTCGGTATTAACGGAAGAAGATTATTTTGGCGGCGATATCTCTTACATAAATGAAATAAAAAATCTGGTAGAGTTACCTATATTAAGAAAGGATTTTATCTTAGAGCCGTATCAGGTCTATGAATCTAGATTTTATGGCGCAGATGCTATACTTTTGATTGCCGGTTTATTATCTAAAGAAAGATTATCAGAGTTAATACAATTATCTAATAGCCTG
>JAHIOW010000055.1 GCA_018895075.1 Candidatus Omnitrophota bacterium
CCACCGCTTAGATACTATCCAGGCAGCAGTGCTGAATGTGAAGTTAAAGTATCTGGATTCCTGGAATAAAAGAAGGCAGGGAAATGCCAGGTATTTTAACCAGCAGCTTAAAGGTTTAGAAATCCAGACACCCTTTGTTCCCAAATACACCACCCATATCTACCATCAGTATGTTTTGCGTTTAAACGGCCCAAGTAAAGAATTAGTCGAGTACCTGATAAATAAAGGTATAGATTCGCGCGTATATTATCCTCTGCCTTTACACCTTCAGGAATGTTTTCAATACCTTGGCTATAAAAAAGGAGATTTTCCCGAATCTGAAAGGGCAGCTGAACAGACATTAGCCATACCCGTTTATCCTGATTTGACCAGGAAACAGATGGATTACATTATTAGTTCAATTAAGGAGTTCTTACGATGATCAATTTATCGGTTGTGATATTAACTAAAAATGAAGAGAAAGATATCGGAAATTGTCTTGAATCTGTGGCGGGATGGGCAAATGAAATCATAGTAATAGACGATGAAAGCAGCGATAAGACAGTTGATATTGCTCGTCAATATACCGATAAGATAATAATCAAAAAGATGGAGATTGAGGGCCGGCATAGGAATTTTGCCTATTCAAACGCTAAGAACTTATGGGTTCTGAGTTTAGATGCAGATGAGAGGGTTACGCCTGAGCTAAAGAAGGAAATAGAAGAGGTCTTAAAAACTAATCCTAGAGAGAACGGTTTTACTATCCCGCGGCGCAATTATATCGGTAGTTATTGGGTTAGATACGGAGGATGGTATCCTAGTCCGCAATTGAAACTTTTTAAAAAGGATAAATTTAGATTTGAAGAGGTGGAGATACATGGCCGTGCCTTTATGGATGATCCCTGCGGCCATTTAAAGTCGGATATTATCCACTATACATATCGCAATCTTGAAGACTTTTTGGGAAAGTTGAATAGACAGACGACATTAGAGGCTCTAAAGTGGTTTAAGCAAAACAAGCCCATGCGTTTGGATAGGTTTATCTGGCGAACTATAGATAGGTTTGCAAGAACTTATATCGGCAAAAGAGGCTATAAAGACGGCTTTATGGGATTTGTAGTGGCTTACTATGCTGCTTTATATCAGTTTATTAGTTACCTTAAATATCGCGAATTAACCTTAGAGAGAAGAAAGACCAGATGAGAATATTAGTCACCGGTGGCGCAGGGCTGGTGGGTAGCCACAGCGCTGAATTTTTCGCTTTAAGTAATCCAAAAAATAAGGTTATTGTTCTGGATAATCTGATGCGTTCCCGCATTTTTGGCTACGATAAGGCATCAGTAGAATATAATTGGAATTACCTTAAGAAATATAAAAATATTGAGCGGATTAAAGGCGATGTCCGAGACGATAAAGATGTTACCAGGGCTATTGGTCGAGGCGTTGACGTGGTCATCCACACTGCCGGACAACCGGGTGTTCCTTCCAGCGTGCGCAAACCTTTAGAAGATTTCAGTATCAATGCCTATGGCACGCTTAATGTTTTAGAGGCAGCGCGCAAGAAATCCAAAGATACGATTATTATCTATTGTTCCACAAATAAGGTTTATGGGGAAAATGTGGATAAGATACCTTTGCAAGAATTAGAAAAAAGATATACCTTTAAGGATGTTGTGGGCGTCTCTGAACAAATGTGTACGGATTTAACCGGGCACACCCCTTATGGCGTAAGTAAATTAGTAGGAGATTTATATGTCCAGGAGTATAGTTATATATATAAGATGAGAACAGGAGTGTTTCGGATGAGTTGCACGACGGGGACACGGCAATTTGGCTTTGAAGACCAGGGTTGGGTGGCCTGGTTTATCATTGCCACTTTGTTTGGCAAACCGATTACAATTTACGGTAATGGTAAACAAGTCCGCGATATGCTTTATGTGGATGATTTAACAGAGGCATTTAACCTTTTTATAAATAGCAGTTCAGAGAGCGGGCTTTTTAATATTGGCGGAGGACCTGACAATACCATTTCTTTACTTGAATTTCTGGATGAGCTGGAGTCTCTAACCGGTAAGAGACCGAAAGTAAAATTTGCTGACTGGCGGCCTTCGGACCAAAAGGTCTATATTTCAGATACCTCAAAATTGGAAAAGACTCTTCATTGGAAAGCCAAGACCTCGGTTAAAGAAGGCATAAAGAAACTCCTGGATTGGGTCAAGGAAAACAAAACCTATTTCTCTTAATCTAGAAGGAGCAATCCTTAGGGCGATTAAACAAATGAAGGTAGTATTTCTGGATAGGGATGGCGTAATCAATGAATACCCCGGTGATTTTGAATATGTCAAGTCATGGGCTGAATTTCATTTTCTCCCCGATATAAAACCCGCGCTTAAAAGACTAAATGACAATGGATACAAGATTTTTATCATTTCCAATCAGGCCGGCGTATCCAAAGGCATATATTCTCAAAGAGACCTGGATTTAATTACTGAGAATATGTTAAAAGAGTTAGGTAGTTCTAATATTGATATTGCCGGAGTCTATTATTGTACCCACCTACCAGAAGATAATTGCGCATGCCGGAAACCACAGACAGGCCTTATTGAAAAGGCAATGGAGGCGCTTAAAGGGCAAGGTTTAGATATAGAGAAACCTAATAGTTATTTTATCGGTGATTCAATTAGGGATATAGAAACGGGTAAGAATCGCGGCCTTAAGACAATCCTGGTGTTTTCGGGTAAAGAAAACCTTGAGAATAAAGATAACTGGAAAGTCTTTCCTGATTTTACTGCCCAGGGTTTATCTGCAGCAGTTGATTTAATTCTAAAAGACAGATAATGAAAATACTAATTGTCTATGCCACTGCCGGGACAGGACATAGGCGGGTAGCGCAATCTCTATATGATTACCTCCAAGATAATTGCCAAAACCTAGAAATCAAAATAATAGATGCATTAGAAAAAAGCAACCCCATATTCAGAAATATTTATATTTATGGTTACGATTTTCTAGTTAATCATGCCCTTTGGCTGTGGCAGTTTAGCTTCTGGTTGACTTCTATAAGGTTCTTAAATAGCTTAAATAGATTCCTCGCCTTTATTATCCATCGGTTAAATAGCACCCAACTCTGCCGATTTCTCATCCAAGATAATCCTGATTTTATCATCTCTACGCATTTTCTGCCTTCAGAGATATCAGCGAGTCTGAAGCGCAGTAAAAAGATAAATTCAAAAATAATTACAGTAATTACTGATTTTGGAGTTCACCCCTTTTGGGTATCTGAAGGCACAGATGTATATGTTGTGCCTTGCGGCATTACTAAGGAACAGTTGATTCTTGAGGGTGTCAAAGAAGACAAAATAAAAGAATTCGGGATACCCGTAGAGTTAAAATTCTTTAAAAAATATGATAGGGATGCGTTGTGTGAGAAACTTAATATCCAAAAACATAAATTTACGGTATTGATGGTTACCGGTTCCTTTGGCATAGGCCCAATAGAAGAGATAATAAATTTACTATACAAAGATGTGCAGATTTTGGCAGTCTGCGCCAATAACAGAAGATTATACACGAGATTAAAAAATAAGAACTATCCAAACACCAGGGTCTATGGATTCGTGGATAATATAGAAGAGCTTATGGCCGTCTCCGACGTCATTATTACTAAGCCCGGCGGTGTGAGTATCTCTGAAATTTTAGCCATGGAGTTACTTCCTATATTTATATCTGCCATACCAGGCCAAGAGACTCAGAATGCAAAGGTTCTCAGGAAGTATAAAATTGGGATAAGCCCCAAAAAAATTGAAGATATACCAGGTATAGTTTTAGACTATAAAGAGCACCCCCAGAGAATTAAAGATGCAAAGGAAAATATAAAAGCAATAAAAAGGCCATCTACCGCTGGAGAACTGTGTAATGCGATATGCCCAGATAGTATTCGGTTTGCCAATTGCCGGCCCTTTTGATTATATAGTGCCCAAGGCGCTTTATAAAAAGATAAAGATAGGCTCAAGGGTTTGGGTGCCATTACGCACACAGTCCAAGGTTGGTTATGTAGTCAGGCTTGCTAAAAAAACAAATATCAGGAATCTTAAGGTTATTCAAGATGTAATTGATAGTTCTCCTATATTAGACAAGAACATGCTTTTACTTACTAAGCAGTTATCCGATTATTATTGTTGTTCTTGGGGAGAGGCTATTGAGGCAGCAATACCTGAAAGCCTAAGAAGAGGCAAGGCCATAGCGGATATATCTAATCTTGGATATACCGATAAAAAAGATAAACAAGAGGTAATCTTGTTACATAGTTTAGATAGTCAGGCAAAATGGGATATGTATATTGAACAAATAAAAGCTACGTTAGATAATAATAGGTCGGTAATAATTCTATTTAGCGATATCAATTC
>JAHIOW010000056.1 GCA_018895075.1 Candidatus Omnitrophota bacterium
AGGCCTATAAATAATCCTCGCGATGGACAAGCAGAATTAAGCAATATCCTCCTTGAGAATATAGATAGGATTGAAGTTATGCATGGGCCTGGTTCAAGCCTATACGGAGCAGGGGCAATGGGAGGGACAGTAAATATCATTACCAAGAAGCCACCCAAAGAGAAACAAAAAACAGAATTTACTACAAGTTTTGGAACCTCTAGGATATATATAGAACGATTATCGCATGGGGGCAGGATTTCAAGATTAGGTTATCTTATCAACACTGAATACGAAAGTTCTCAAGGGTTTCGGGATAATTCTGAGTTTAGTGCCAAAAACTTCAATGCCAAACTTGAATATGAGTTCAATAATGATAATAATTTAATTCTAAATTCCGGTTTCTATAGAAGTAAGTTAGGTACCCCTGGCAAGATTACCGAATTTGATATAGATGATAAACAAGGGAGTCGTAAGAATTTTATTGATTTAAATTGGGATTTTAAACCCGATAATACAACAGGATTATCAGCTAAAATATATCAAAATTATGATCGGCTGGAATTTACTGAGAATACCACCACAACAGCTTCGGACGGGGATACAGCCTTCAACAAAGATATCCATACCACCAAAGCAAGAGGAATTGATTTTCAAATTAGCAAGCAGTTATTTGATAATTATCAAGGGGTATGCGGATTTAATTATGTAGCAAATCTAAACGATAGCACTGCCTCGGCAAAACATAAATATATTGTGCGCGCAGGATATTTAGAAAACCAGTTAAATTTATTTAAAGACTTAAAGATAACTTTCGGCGCAAGACTGGATGATTATTCTAATTTCGGCACTGAATTCAACCCCAGTTTTAGTTTTTTATATAACTTCAGCCAGGATTTTAAAATACATGGTTTGATTAGTCGCTCATTTCGCGCCCCCACATTTAATGACTTATATTATCCTGATGTAGGCTGGGCAGTGGGAAACCCTAATGTAAATCCTGAGAAAGGGATAACTGGTGAATTAGGAATCAAAACAAAAATAAACAAATATATCTTATCTGACTTTACTTATTATAGAAGCGATTACGATAATCTTATAAATTGGGCAGAAGACCCGGGTACAGGGAAATGGGTTCCCACAAATGTCAATTCTGCAATAATAGACGGCATAGAATTTAAGAATAAGATATATCTATTAAATGATCTAGAGCTAGATTTAGATTATAGTTTTCTTAGGGCAAAGAATGAGAAAACCCATCGATACCTGGTTTATCAACCCAAACATAAACTTGACTGCTCTTTAAAATATAAAGATTTGAATGGATTCTTATTTGAACTAAAGGGCCAATTTACCGATAGAAGATTCTACGATGAAGATAACACTATTTATGTAAAGAGGTTTTTTGTCTTAGGCCTAAATGCATCTAAGAAAGTCGGAAGTAATGTTACTTATCTTATTTCCATAGGCAATTTATTAAATAGGAAATATCAGGTTTTACGCGATTTTCCAATGCCGGGATTTTCTTTAACTAGCAGCGTAAAAGTAGAGTTTTAAAAAACTTTGTCAAAATTCTAACTTGTAAATTAAAAGCGATTATGTTAATCTAATACCAATATGCTTTCCGACAAGACATTTCAAATTGTTTTTTTAGCCTCCTTAATCACCCACGGGGTTATTTTGTTGCATAACCCTAGTCTTATATCCCGCCCTTTAAAAAATAAAGAGGAGCAAAGAATAGAAGTAAGTTATGTAAAGACCCTCCCAGGCCCAAAAGAGGCTGCTAAACTGGCGTCAGCCAGGAAAGAGTCATTTTTAAAGGCATCTCCGAAAATCTCCGCTGAAAAAAAGATACCGCCGCCGTTTATAGATAAGGAGAATATCTTTAAGCAGGGCAAGAAGGGCGCCCAAAGAGACCTTAACTTTGCCAAGCCCCTTTTTGTAAAACCCGACATCATTGCTATTAGAAAAAAGATAACCTTGCCGCCGATAGGTATAGATAAGATAAAAAATCCTTCATATTTAAGTTATTATCAGATTGTCCGCGAAAAAATCAGGCACGCAGCCTACCAGAATTATACGCGCGTGGAAGAAGGAGAGGTATATCTTTCCTTTGTTATCTCTGGCGTCGGCGACCTAAAAGAGATAAGACTCATAGAAGAAAAGTCTTCAAATACCACATATTTAAGGGATATTGCCTTAAGAAGCATAAAAGCTGCCTCGCCCTTTCCCCGTTTCCCCCCAGAATTAGACTATCCCCAGCTTTCCTTTAACGTAGTTATATCTTTTGAGATAGAATAAGAAGTAATCCCAGTTCCGGTCTTTCATTAAAAGAGACACTCATTTAAATAATTGACACCTGTTTTAATCAGTGTTAATATTATGTAAAAGGAGTTGATAAAAATGCCAGAGAATGGATACAGGAAGCATGAATCATTTGAGGCCATGATGCGCCGCTTCAAAAGACAGATTGAACATGATGGTATATTGCGGGAGATCAGGGACCGCAAGCATTACGAGAAGCCCAGTGAGCGTAAGCGTAAAAAGAGAAAGTCCAGCAGAGGAAGAAAATAAATATGGGCTTAGGGATTTCTACATCCTGGAATGCCTTCCGTTATACCGGCGGTGAGGGGTTACTTTCTGAAATAAAAGGCCTGGGCTTTGATGAGGTAGAATTAAGTTTTAACCTGACTCCGGAAATAGTCAAAGATATTGAAAACCATGTTCTTGAGAAAAAAATAAAAGTCCTAAGCCTGCATAATTTTTGCCCCATTCCTGATGGCTTCAAGAGGCAGGAAGCGCTTCCTGATTGTTACTCTCTGGCTTCTGGCGATGAAGAACAAAGAAAACAGGCCATAAAGTATACAAAAAGAAGCATAGATACAGCTTCCCGCCTGGGCGCAAAAACAGTGGTTTTGCACACCGGCAGGGTAGAGGTGCCTGATAAGACCAAAGATTTGATTGAACTCTATAAAAAAGGATTGCGGGATTCAAAAGAGTTTGAAAAATTAAAAGACATAGCTATAAAAGAAAGAGAGGAGAGGTATAAATCATTCCTGGACAATACACTGAGAAGTTTAGAGGAATTAAACCGCTATGCTCAAACTCAGGGTGTATTTTTAGGCATTGAAACCCGCATTTATTATAATGAAATACCGCAATTAGAAGAAATAGGCATAATCCTAAAGACGTTTAAGAATTCAAATATATTTTATTGGCATGATACCGGCCACGCCCAGGTTATGGAAAACTTAGGGTTCGCCAGGCACAAGGAATACCTGGATGCCTATAGTAAAGATATGATCGGTATACACCTGCATGATATCTCTGGTTGTTCTGACCACCGGCCGCCGGCTAAAGGCGAGTTTGATTTCAGCCAGTTGCCGCCCTACCTCACTAAGGATACCCTGAAGATAATCGAGGCGCATGCTCCGGCTACAGCGTCTGACTTAAAAGAGAGTAAGGTTTTTTTGGAAAATATTTTTAATGGAAAAATCTAAGATAAGAAAACCTGCGGTTGCCGGGCAATTTTACCCTTCTTCTGCCCAAGACTTAAAAAACGAAATAGGCAAACTCATTGATAAAAAGGCCGCTAAATCCGATGTGATTGCCTGTATGCTTCCCCATGCCGGTTACGCTTACTCCGGCAAGGTGGCAGCAGATACGGTTTCCAGTATGAATATCAAGGATAAGGTAATCCTTATCGGGCCGAATCACACCGGTTATGGGGCGACTTTTAGTATTATGGCCGAGGGTATCTGGCAGACACCCTTAGGCGAGATTAAGATAGATAATGGCCTCACCCGGCAAATCTTGAGCCGTTGTAAATACTTAGAGGATGATAATCGTGCCCATCTATACGAACATTCCTTGGAAGTAGAGTTGCCTTTTCTGCAATATTTTAAGGATGATTTTGAGATTGTCCCCATTGTCGTGCTCTCCGGTGAATTAGTTATCCTGAAGGCAATAGGCAGAGATATCGCTAATGTCATTAATGAATCCGATGCTAAATCCTCAACAATAATTGTCGCCAGTACTGATATGACCCATTATGAGCCCCAGGATGAGGCAGTGCAAAAAGACAAAGAGGCAATACAGGCAATACTTGAGTTAGACGAAGAGAAGCTCACCCAAAAGGTCCAGAGCTTAAGCATCTCTATGTGCGGCTGGGCGCCGACAGTAGTTATGCTTGCGGCGGCAAAACTACTGGGCGCGCAAAAGGCAAAACTCATAAAATATCAGACCAGCGGTGATGTTACCGGCGATAAACACAGCGTTGTGGGCTATGCCGGCATAATAATATATTAATCCTATGGATGAGATAAATAAGAATATTGATGAGAGTTGGAAGGAAGCAGTAAAGAAAGAGAAGGAAAAAGAGGCCGTAGGCCAGGATAATTTTTTGCCTTCTGAGCCGGATTTTAATCTGTTTATTACCACCCTGGCGCTACAGGCATCTATTTCCCTGGGGACAGTCCCTAATCCGGCAACCAATAAAAAAGAAGAAAACCTGACCCAGGCCAAGTTTATTATCGACACATTAGAGATGCTGCAGCAAAAGACAAAAGGCAATTTGACCTCAGAGGAAACTAAGCTTTTGGAAAATTTACTTTATGAATTAAGAATGCAGTATGTATCAAAAGTAAACAAAGAAAAGATAGCAGAAGATAAATCAGGAGGATAGATGATTGATAAGGAGTTATTAGATATCTTGGCTTGCCCTGCCTGTAAAGGCGACGTAGAGTTAAAAGACAATAAAATAGCCTGTAAAAAGTGCGGAAAAAAATACCCCATCAAGGACGGTATTCCGATAATGCTGATTGATGAGGCAGAAGAATAACAAGGATAGATATGAAAAAGGTATTAGTAATCCACGGCCCAAATTTAAATTTACTGGGTAAAAGAGAGCCCCAGATTTACGGCAAGACCACGCTGGCGCAAATAAACCGCGCCTTAGAGAATCTGGCAAAAAAGAAAAAGGCAAAACTTACCATCAGGCAGTCTAACCTTGAAGGCGAAATAGTAAGCCTGATCGGTGAAAGTAAAAATAAATACGACGGCCTGCTCATAAATCCTGCCGGCTACACGCATACAAGCGTGGCCATAAGGGATGCGATTCTAGCCTCCGGGATATTAACCGTAGAGGTGCACCTTTCTAATATTTATTCCCGAGAGGAATTCAGGCAAAAATCACTGATCAGCCCTGTAGCCAAAGGCGCAGTATTGGGCTTTGGCCCGGGAAGTTATAATTTGGGCCTTGCGGCCCTCTTAGATTTAATTGACTAAGTGAATTTGGCCATAAAAAGCATATATGCGCAATTAGAAGCAGCAAATATCGATGGATTACTTATATCCTTACCCGCCAATATCTCCTATCTTACTGAAATTAACAGCCGCGATGCCTATCTTTTAGTATCCAAGAAGGAAAATATCTATTTTGCTGATTCAAGATACACCCAGGAATTAAAAAAGAACCTCAATCAGGCCTTTACGTTAGAGAAAATTAACGGTTCTGTTTTTAAGCTGATAGCCGATACCTTCGGGAGGCTTGGGCTTAAACGTGTAGGGTTTGAAGAAAGGTATCTGGTATGCGGGGAGTATAAAAATATAAAGAAGGAATTAAAAAAGGCAATAGATTTGATTCCTACCCATAGCCTGGTAGAAGGATTAAGAGAGATAAAAACCCCGGCGGAGTTACAAAAGATAAGAAAGGCAACCCGCATAACCATAGATGCCTTAAGATTTATCCGGGATTTTATCTCCCCCGGCAGAAAAGAGATCGAAGTTGCCGCAGAACTGGAGCGGTTTATCAGGTATCGCGGCGCCGCAACCTCTGCCTTCAATATTATTGTTGCCTCTGGCCCAAACTCAAGCTTCCCGCATCATATAACTTCCCAGAGGAAGATTAAAAACAATGAGCCGGTGTTAATCGATATCGGCGTTGACTATCTTGGCTATAAATCCGACTTGACAAGAGTTTTCTTTTTAGGTACAATGGAAACGATTCTTGAGAAAATTTACAATATTGTTCTAAAAGCGCAACAAGAGGCAATAAAGAAAATAAAACCCGGGGTTAGGATAAACAAGATTGATAAGGCTGCCCGTCGATACATAGCGCAAAGAGGATACGGCAGATTTTTTTGTCATAACTTAGGGCACGGTATAGGGTTAGAGGTCCACGAAGAACCTAATATCTCAGCCAGGGAAGAGAACAGGTTAAGGCCAGCAATGGTATTTTCCATTGAGCCAGGCATCTACCTTCCTAATAGATTCGGGGTAAGGATTGAAGATTTGGTTTTAGTGACGCCGGAAGGGGTGGAATTACTCAGTGACAATCTCGATAAATGAACTCAAGTCTGGCCTGACTATATTGCTGGATACCAAGGTTTATCAGGTTGTAGAATACCAGCATGTAAAACCCGGCAAAGGCTCAGCCTTTGTGCGCACCAAATTAAGGGATTTAAAGAATGGCGGTATTCAAGAGGTAACTTTCCGGGGCGAACAAAAGATAGAGGAGGCATTTGTTGAACAAAGGAAACTCCAGTATCTTTACCGCTCAGGCGACATGTTCCACTTTATGGACCAGAGTAATTTTGAGGAAATAGCTGTCTCCGGGGATTTTCTTGATGATAAAGTAAAATTTTTAAAGGATAATCTCGAAGTTCTATCCAGTTTTTATAAAAACGAAATTCTAAATATAATTTTACCTAATTTTATTGAGTTTGAGATTACCCATACCGAACCAGGTATAAGGGGCGATACTGCAAGAAGCGGTTTTAAGCCTGCCGAAATAGAAACCCATGCCACGGTGCAGGTTCCGCTTTTTATTGGTATTGGAGATAAGATTAAAATAGATACCCGCACAGGGGACTATATCGAAAGGGTCAGTTGAACCCTTTAAAGGCGAGGTTCTAAATGAATATAAAAGAGATAAAAGAGATGATAAGCCTGATGAACGAGAACGGCCTGATGGAACTGGAGATAGAAAGAGACGGCATGCGCATCAAATTAAAAAGGATGCCTTCGGCTTCGGGGACAGAAGCGATGAGCGGTCCTGTGGTAGTGGAAAAAGAAGGGTTGCCCGCAGGCCAGTTTAAAGACTCCATTGGGGCTGCGGAAAGGGCAGGAGTAAAAACAGTAGAGATAAAGGCGCCGATGGTGGGAACCTTTTATCGGTCGCCTTCACCGGAAGCGCCGCCATATGTTGAAGTAGGCCAGATAGTTGAACCCGGGCAGGGTATCTGCATTATTGAAGCAATGAAGTTAATGAATGAGATAAAGTCGGAAATCAAAGGTAAAATTATAGAAATAGTTGCTGATAATGCTGAGCCTGTAGAATTCGGTCAGCCCATGTTTCTAATTGAACCCCTCTAAAATTAAGTTTCAGAAAGTTTCCTGACCATGTTTTCCAAAATCTTAATCGCAAACCGCGGTGAAATAGCCCTCAGGATTATCAGGGCATGCAGAGAATTAGGTATCCGCACCGTAGCGGTATACTCTGAGGTAGACAGGGAATCTTTGCATGTGCGTTTTAGCGATGAGGCGGTTTGTATCGGCCAGGCGCACAGCAGCAATAGTTACCTGAATATCCCGGCGATTATCAGCGCCGCCGAGATTACGGACGTAGAAGCCATACATCCCGGATATGGTTTCCTGGCTGAAAATTCCCATTTTGCAGAAATATGTGAATCCTGCCATATAACCTTTATCGGCCCTTCCCCTGAAAATATGCGCCTGATGGGCGACAAGATAACCGCCCGCAGCACGATGCAAAAGGCAGGCCTGCCTATTGTTCCTGGCAGCGTGTCTCCGGTTAAAGACAAAGAGGAAGCGATTAAGACTGCCAGGAGGATAGGTTATCCGGTAATCATCAAGGCTGCTGCCGGCGGCGGCGGCAAGGGTATGAGGGTCTGCCACAACGAGATAAAATTAGTCTCAAGCCTGATGATTGCCCAAAAAGAGGCAGAGGCGAATTTCGGCAATGCCAGTGTCTATATTGAAAAATATGTCGAGAAACCCCGCCATATAGAAATACAAATCCTGGCGGATAGAAACGGCAGGGTGTTGCATCTGGGGGAAAGGGACTGCAGCATTCAAAGGAGGCATCAAAAATTATTAGAGGAATCCCCTTCGCCGGCAGTAGATCATAAACTGCGTAAACGTTTAGGCGAACTGGCAGTCAAGGGCGCAAAGTCGGTAAACTATACCAGCGTAGGAACAGTAGAATTTTTATTAGACCAAAAAAATAATTTTTATTTTATGGAGATGAACACCAGGATTCAGGTTGAACACCCGGTAACCGAAGAGGTAACCGGCATAGATTTAATAAAAGAACAGATCCGTTTAGCCATGGGCGAGAGGCTGCATCTGCAGCAGGATAATATTCATTTTAACGGCGCGGCCATAGAGTGCCGCATCAATGCCGAAGATTTTGAAAATAACTTTATGCCTTGCCCGGGCAGGATTGAAACCCTGAACCTCCCCGGAGGCCCGGGGGTGCGCATAGATACCCATATCTACCAGGGCTATGAGGTTAGTCCTTATTACGATTCTTTAGTAGCCAAGGTAATAACGCACGGCCGCAACCGCAGAGAGGCAATCAGTATTATGCATCGGGCATTAAGCGAATTTCACATCTCCCCCATAAAGACCACTATTCCTTTTCATCTGGCCTTAATGGAAAATCCTGTATTCATAAAAGGTGAAATATCAACCTATTTTATCCAGGAATTATTAAAAGAAAAACCCGAAGGAGAACTGTAATGCATAGAAATCAAGAGGAATCGCGCACAGAATTAGGGATGATCAGGATACATAAAAATGTAATCGCCTCTATTGCCTCGTTAGCTGCCACTGAGATTGAAGGCGTAAAACGCGTAGGAGGAGATTTTAAGAGCGGGCTCTTAGAGCTCATCGGCAGGAAGATGAGCATGGCCATCAAGATTGAAATCGATAGCAGTGATGAGGTCAGAATCGAAGTCCCGATAGTGATAAAATACGGTTTTAATATTCCGGAGGTGGCGGCTAAGGCCCAGGAGAACGTACACAAGACGTTAGAGAAAATGATAAACCTAACACCCAAGGACATTAATATAAATGTACAGGGTATTGAAAGGGGGTAAGTGATGAAGATATTTATAGTTTTGGGGATAGTATTTTATGCGCTGGTGCTTATTTTAATCGGGGTAGTATTTATCGTTTTTTCTCTTAACCTGTTGCAGCCCCAGGATATAAATAACCTGCTTGCCTATCTGCAATACAGCCCCAATTCCAGGATTATCATCGGGCTTTCCGGCCTTTTATTGATATTGATCAGTTTCTCTTTTGCGCAGTTGATCCTGGGCCGGTTTCAGCGCGAAAGGACGATTGCCTTTACTACTTCTTCCGGAGAAGTAACCATCGCGCTTTCCGCAATTGAGGATTTAATAAAACGCCTCGGGGTTAATCTACCCGAAATAAAAGAATTAAGGCCTGATGTCATTGCTACCAAAAAAGGCATTATTGTTGACCTGAGGGTTATTTTAAGATCAGAATCAAATATCCCTGAATTAACCGCCCGGCTGCAGGAAATAGCCAGGTCTAAGATCCAGGAGGTCTTAGGCCTTGAAGAACAGATTATTATCAAGATTCATGTCACCAAGATAATTCTCGCTGAAGAAAAAGAAAGAAAGAAAAAAGAATCGGAAAA
The DNA here is from genome assembly GCA_018895075.1 of Candidatus Omnitrophota bacterium. Lineage (GTDB taxonomy): Bacteria > Omnitrophota > Gorgyraeia > Gygaellales > Profunditerraquicolaceae > JAHIOW01. Next base: position 9,668 of record JAHIOW010000056.1, read on the forward strand.
AGAAGAACCGACTATTCCGTTTAGCAGCTACGGCAAAATCTAAGTGAGGCCGCGACTTAGCGAACAAAAGTGAAGCTAAGTCGTTTGGCCGAACTTACCCCTCACTCAGCCAGCAGCAAAGAAAGCTATGGTTTTCTGAGTGAGGGGTTAAATTCGCGCAAAATAACTTACTTCGTATTTCATACTCCCTGCCTGCCGGCAGGCAGGCGTAAGTTATGCGCTCATTTAAGGAGGAATTTATTTATGGCAAAGATCGGCATACTTACAGGCGGTGGCGATTGCCCCGGCTTAAACTCAGTAATCAGGGCAGTAGTGAGAAAAGGCTTCAAGGAAGGATATGAGATTATCGGTATTAGAAACGGCTGGAAGGGTTTAATTGAGAATAATGTTGTAACATTAAGTTTTGCCTCTGTTTCCGGGATATTGCCTAAAGGTGGCACGATATTAGGCACCAGCCGCACCAATCCCTACAAAAAAGAAGGCGATACCCAAAAAGTAAAAGATAATTTTAAGAAATTAGGGCTCCATGCTTTAATTGTTGTGGGCGGCGAAGATACCCTGGGAGTAGCCGCCAGATTAATCAAAGACGGCATTAGCAATATTGTGGGCGTGCCCAAGACAATAGATAACGACCTTTCCTGTACAGACTATACCTTTGGATTTGACACAGCCATAAATACGGCTATGGAGTGTATTGATAAACTGCATACCACCGCAGAAAGCCACCACCGTATTATTGTCGTGGAGGTAATGGGCAGGCATGCGGGCTGGATTGCCATTGAAGCCGGGATTGCCGGCGGCGCAGATGTGATTTTAATCCCTGAGCTACCCATTGACATTGAAGAAGTATGCGGTTTTATAAAAGAGAGGCATCAGAGAGGCAAGACATTCAGTATAATTGTGGTAGCCGAAGGCGCTAAATTTAAAGAGGGGACTCTGGTGGTGCAGGAAGAAAAACTGGATGAGTTTGGCCACATCAGGCTTGGCGGTATAGGTGAAACCCTGGCCACAGAGATAGAAAAGAGGACTCATTACGAAACCAGGGTGAGCGTCCTGGGCCATATTCAAAGAGGCGGCGCTCCCACTGCCTTTGATCGGGTTCTGGGCACCAGGTTCGGAGTAAAGGCAGTAGAATTAGTGAAGGATAAGAAATTTTCCAGGATGGCAGCCTTGACCGGAAATAAGATTATAGATGTGCCTATAGAGGAAGCAGTGCGCGAGTTAAAAACAGTGGATATGGAACTTTATGAAATCTCAAAGGTATTCTTTGGTTAGGGGGATAAAACTATGAGAGATAAGATTAAAGATATTTTATTAGAGAGCATGCAGGTCAAAGAGGAATTATTACGCACAGGCATTACCCGGATTATAGAAATAACCCAGGCATCAATAGACTGCCTGAAGAAAAACGGCAAGATCATTCTCTTTGGCAACGGCGGCTCAGCCAGCGACAGCCAGCATATTGCCGCGGAATTGATAGGCAGGTTTAAAAAGGATAGAGAGGCATTATCTGCCCTGGCCCTGACCACCAACACCGCTATCATTACTTCAGTGGCAAATGACTATACTTATGACCTCATCTTCGCCAAACAGATTGAGGCCCTGGGCCAGAATAATGACCTGGTTATCGCTATATCCACCAGCGGAAAGGCAAAGAATGTTGTCTTAGGGGTTAAACAAGCCAAAAAAATGGGTTTAAAAACAGTGGGCCTTACCGGCGGCGACGGCGGAGAATTAGCAAAACTTGCCGATATATCCTTGATCGTCCCTTCCCGGGTTACAGCCAGGATCCAGGAGGCGCACATTACCATCGGGCATATCGTATGCGAGATCATAGAGCAAACCCTGCGTTAGAGACAAAAATAAAGCAGGCCAAGGAATTAAAAAAAATAATTTCCGGCCTTAAATCCCGGGGTAAAAAAATCGTATTTACCAACGGTTGTTTTGACCTCCTGCATTACGGGCATGTAAAATACCTGGAAAGCGCCAGGAGTAAAGGCGATATCCTGGTTGTAGCTGTAAATTCCGATGCCTCGGTGAGAAGGATAAAAGGCCGACGCAGGCCCATAGTCAGCCAAAAGCACAGGCTTAAAGTAGTGGCCGCCTTAGCCAGCGTTGATTACGTGGTGGCCTTTAGAGAAGACACGCCCTTTAAGACCATAAAATTACTTCAACCCGATATCCTGATTAAGGGCGCGGATTGGAACAAAAAGGATATATCCGGAGCGGGCTTTGTCTTAAGTTACGCCGGCTCGGTGAGGACAATACCTTTAGTAAAGGGTAGTTCCACCACTAATCTCATAAAAAAAATTGCTCAGGCAGGATAAAATAAAAAATATTAACCGGATTATTGACGCCAATATCAACCGCGCCAAAGAGGGCCTGCGCGTCTGCGAAGAAATAACCCGCTTTATCCTGGATAGCCGCAGTCTGACAGAAGGATTTAAGAAAATAAGGCATCAGATTGATACCCTCTTAAAAGGCATTGCCTCATCAGCCGGGTTACTTAAAGCCAGAGAAAGCCTCAAGGATGTAGGAAGGAATATCAGCGCAGGCGAATTAAAGAGAAGGGGGCTTGAGGATATTTTTTTTGCCAACATACAGCGCATTAAGGAATCCCTGAGGGTCTTAGAGGAATTTAGCAAACTCGAAAATATTAAAATCGCCGTTAGGTTTAAAAAATTAAGATACAGCATCTATGAACTCGAAAAAAAAGTTGCTAGAGAAATCCGGTCTTTATGTCATCATAGATAAGGAAGTCTGGCGACGCAGGCCTAAATTTTCGGATACCAAAATAAAAGATTTGCCTGTTGATATCATTCAACTCCGGGATAAGATATCCGATAAAGAGACTGTCCTTAAAGACGCCCTGAGATTGCGCCGGGCGTTATCAAATACCGGGATTATATTCATTATTAATGACTACCTGGATATCGCCAGGCTCATAGACAGCGATGGCGTTCATCTGGGCCAGGATGATTTACCCATAGGGATAGCCAGGAGATTACTAGGCAAAGACAAGATTATCGGTGTATCCTGCCATAGTCTCAAACAGGCCAAGAGCGCAGAAGTGCAAGGCGCGGATTATATCAGCATCGGCCCGGTCTTTTCCACCCCCACAAAACCCGAATATAAACCTGTAGGTTTAGGCCTGATAAGAGAAATCAGCCAAGAGATTAAGATACCTTTTTTTGCTATCGGCGGGATAAACGAGAAAAACATAGGCAAGGTCTTAGATGCAGGAGCAAAAAGAATAGCAGTTTGTAGCCTTAGATGACACAATTAGAGAGCGCCAAAAAAAATATAGCCACGCCCTTAATAAAGAAGATTGCCTGTCTTGAAGGCATAGCCCAGGCCTCGCTTTTAAAATGGATTAAAGAAGGCCGGGTGGTCATCCCCAATAATAAAAAACGCCGTATCAGGAGGCCCTGCGGCATAGGTTATAAATTACGCACAAAGGTAAATGCAAATATAGGGACCTCAACTGATAAATCAGAAGTCAGCGATGAACTAAAGAAATTAGAGGTTGCGGTAAGATACGGCGCAGACGCCATTATGGATTTAAGCGTAGGCGGCAACCTGAAAAAGATAAGAAAGGAAATATTAAAACATTCGCCCTTGCCGGTAGGAACGGTCCCCATTTATGAGGTCGCTGTAAACGCGCAAAAAAGAAAAGGGAATTTTTTAAATTTTAGCCTTGAGGATATATTGGATACGCTCCAGTTACAGGCTGAGGAAGGCGTGGATTTCTTTACTATTCATTCCGGAGTTACCAAAGAATCTTTGATGGCGCTAAAGAAAAGTAAAAGGGTCTTAGGGGTAGTTTCAAGGGGCGGGGCAATCCTGGCGAGTTGGATAGCCGAGCATAAAAAAGAAAACCCGTTTTATGAATATTTTGAGCGTATCTTAGATATCGCCTATAAATACGACATCACCCTAAGCCTGGGTGATGGCCTGCGGCCGGGTTCAATATTGGATGCCACGGACAAGGCGCAAATCTCTGAACTTAAAATCCTGGGGGCACTGGCAACCCGCGCCAAAAAGAGAAACGTGCAGGTAATGATTGAAGGCCCGGGGCATGTGCCTTTAAATGAGATTAAAAGAAATATTTTTCTAGAAAAAAAGTTCTGCCACCAGGCGCCATTCTATGTCTTGGGGCCGCTGGTGACAGATATCGCCGCAGGTTATGACCACATCAGCGCGGCAATAGGCGGCGCCCTGGCTGCCAGTTACGGGGCGGATTTCTTATGTTATGTAACGCCATCCGAACACCTCAGGCATCCTTCCATAGAAGATGTAAAGGAAGGCGTTATTGCCTCCAGGTTAGCAGCGCACGCAGCGGATATAGTCAAGAAAGTAAAGTCAGCGGTAGAGTGGGATAAGGATATGTCCGAGGCGCGGAAAAAACGCGATTGGAAAAGGCAGATTAAGTTATCCATAGACCCTCAGAAGGCAAGGCAGTACAGGGCTTCTTCTAAACCGGATTTGCTGGATGTCTGCACTATGTGCGGTAAGTATTGCTCTATCAAGTTAATGGAAAAATGCATGTCATCCTGAGATTGTATTATATTGCGGGTGTAATTCAATGGCAGAATGGCAGCTTCCCAAGCTGTATATGGCGGTTCGATTCCGCTCACCCGCTTAAAGATAAAAAGTAAATGCAAAATATAAAGCTCTTACTGGCAGCTGTTTTCTTACTTTTGAATTTGACAGGCTGCGCTACCATTTCTCCTGTTGCCCCGCCTAAGATTGAAGGGATCCCCGGGATTTACCATCGCGTAGAAAGAGGACAGACGCTCTGGAGGATTTCTAAAATATATAACACAGGCCTTGAGGAACTGGTTAAGATTAACCGCATCAGCGATGCTGCAAGCATAGAAGTCGGCCAGCTGATATTTATACCCCATGGCCAGATACCAAAGATTACATCTGGCCAGTATTCTACAGAGGATTTTATCTGGCCCGTCAAGGGAAAGGTTATTGCAAACTTCGGGCAGGTTTTTCAGGACATGCTCAACAAGGGAATCAATATACAACCATACCGGGCAGCTGATGTGCTGGCAGCGCGCAGCGGACAGGTTGTTTTCTGCAGTCCGGATTTTGAGGGTTTTAGGAATCTGATTATTATTGACCACGGCGACGGATTTTCCTCTGTTTATGCGCGCAACTCCCAGGTCCTGATTAAAACCGGTGACAGCGTCAAGAAGGGGTCTGTCATTGCTCAGGCCGGTTCAGCAAATAGAGACAAAGATGCGTATTTACATTTTGAGATCAGAAAGGGGCATATTCCCCAGAACCCTTATTTTTATTTACCCCGTTATAAGAATTAGGTTTATATGAAGCAAGATAACTTTTTCGGCCGGGAGATTTATTTAGAGCTTTTAGAAAGGCGTATCCGGGATTTAAAAGAGGGGTATCGGCAGAATATCGCCTTTATCGGAGACGAACTTGTAGGAAAGACCTCATTGATATTTAAATTCCTGGATAAATTTTATGACCACCCGACCATCATACTCTACCTTGAGGTTAGGCCGGAACCCCTGGATTCCTTTGCCAAAAGATTTATAGGCACATTACTTTATAACTTCCTGATACCCAGCAACATCCCCCTGCAGGAAGACCTGGATTTCTTAATCAATAAATCACAGGGGTTCATTCCTAAGGCAATTGAAAAGATAAAATTAATCCTTTACGCCTTAAAGAAAAGAAAGAAGCATAATATCTTTACGGAATTACTGTCGCTGTGCGAGATAATCAACCAGGAGACAGGCAAATATTGCGTAGTGATATTGGATGAGTTTCATAACTTAGAAAGCATGGGCATCAAAGACCTCTACCGCGAATGGTCTAAGCTGTTAATCCTGCAGAAAAACACGGTATATATAATTACCAGTTCCATGCAGTTTAAGGCTAGGACAATACTCTCAAACAACCTGAGTTTACTATTCGGGAATTTCCAGACGGTTATAGTTGAGCCGTTTGATATAAAGGCAAGCGAAGGGTACATGGACCGCAGGCTGGGGGAATTAGATATAAACAGGGGCTTAAAGAATTTTATAGTTCATTTTACAGGCGGTTATCCGTTTTATCTGGAGGTAGTAACCGAGGCAATGCTAAAATCAAAACAACAGGATTTAACATACATACTCCAGGATCTGCTTTTTGAGCCTGCGGGCGTATTAAACCAAAGATTTTCTAATTGTATCAAACGTTTTTCAGATAGCCCTTTCAGCCAGGACTACATATCCATCCTGTATCTTGTTTCCGGCGGGCATAATAAACTCAAAGACCTGGCGCACATCCTGCGCAAACAGAAAAAAGATTTGCTTTCAAGGGTAAACCGCCTCTTAGAGCTGGATGCTGTAACCCGCAACGGCGATTTCCTGAGGATAAATGACCGGGTATTCAGTTTCTGGATAAAATTTGTCTACCAGGAAAAACTGCGCTCTCTTACCTTTGATGCCAAAAATCAAAAGGCGCTGTTTATAGAGAATATAGAGGGGATGATTGATGAATTCCTGGCGCATGCAGAAAAACCCATCATAGAAAGGATGATGGAATTATTAGGGCTTTTTCAGGATGATACAATACAAATAGAGAGGAAACGGCTAAGGCTCACCCATTTTAAAGAGATAAAGGCCCTGGAATTTAATAATAAGAGCCTGAAAAACGGCATCATCGGCCGTTCCAATGAAAGCCTCTGGATTATGGGCTTGCAGAACGATTTGTTGACCGAGGAGTATGTCGCGGACTTTACCCGGGAGTGCAGGAAATACCGCCATAAACTCCAGAGAAAGATTATTGTTGCTTTTCAGGACATAGATGCCAACGCCCGTTTAAAGGCGCTGGAGGAAAAAGTTTTAACCTGGGACCTGAATAACCTGAACCAAATCTTAGACCTCTACTCTAAGCCCAGAATCATAATATAGGGGACGCACCCCAAGGTGTCACCCTTGGCGACTAGAACCTATTTAATTGCTTAGGGTTACAAACTAGGATATCAATATGAAGATCGGCGTAATATCAGACACGCATATACCTGACCGGGCAGAGTGCATACCGCCACAGATATTAGAGGTCTTTAAAGGCGTGGATATGATTGTCCACGTTGGCGACCTCCTGGAATTAGAGGTTTTAGACACGTTAAGGGCTGTTTGCAAAAACGTAAAGGCAGTCTACGGCAATATGGATTCCTATGAGATCAGAAAAATATTGCCGGAAAAAGAGATTATCAAGGTAGGAAAATACAGGATGGGGATTATGCACGGATATGGCCCTCCCAATGATTTAGTGGACCTGATGACTAAAGAATTTAAAGATGAGGGCGTCAATCTGATTATCTTCGGGCATTCGCATGCGCCTTTCAACGAAAAAAAAGGGGATATTCTATATTTTAATCCCGGCAGCGCCACGGATAAAATATTCGCTCCTTATAATTCTTACGGTATAATAGAGGTGAATGATAAAATAGAAGCAAAAATCATCAGGATATAAGCAAAGATGCTCACTCAAAAACAGATTAGAGAATTCGAGGATAGTTTTTTAGCTCCTTATGCCATGAAAAGTTACAACTCACGGGGCAGGGTCTATAAAGAGGCGGAACACCCTTATCGCTCTGTATACCAGAGGGACCGCGATAGGATTATCCATTCCGCCGCCTTTAGAAGGCTGGAATATAAGACGCAGGTATTTGTCAATCACGAAGGGGATTATTACCGCACCCGGCTCACGCATACCCTTGAGGTGGCCCAGATTGCCAGGACTATCGCCTGCGCTTTAAGATTAAATGTTGACCTGGTAGAGGCAATAGCGCTGGCGCACGATTTAGGCCACACGCCTTTTGGCCATTCCGGAGAAGAGGCGTTGAATGAACTGATGGCTAAGTTCGGAGGCTTTAACCATAATCTGCAGGGCTTAAGGACGGTAGATATCCTGGAAGAAAGATACCTTGATTTTCCGGGCTTAAACCTTTCCTGGGAGGTAAGAGAAGGCATAGCCAAGCACTCATCCGCATTTGATTATGTAGCCAAAATCAAAGAACTTGCTCCTGATGAGATGCCTACCCTGGAAACGCAGATTGTAGATATCGCTGATGAGATCGCCTATGATAACCATGACCTGGATGACGGGCTGACCTCAGGGCTGTTAAAGGAGGCGGATTTGAGGCAGGTAGCGATATGGAATAATATTTATAGAGAAATTTCCAAAAAATATGATAAAATAGATGAGTCAAAAAGGAAATACCTGATTATCAAATCGCTGATTAATATGCAGGTTACGGACTTAATCCAGCAGACAGAAAACAATATCAGTAAATTAAAACTTAAATCTTGCCTCCAGGTAAAAAAACTGGATAGCAAAATTATCTCTTTCAGTAAACAGATGATAAGCTTAAAAAAACCATTAAGGGGATTCCTCATAGAAAAACTATATCATAATTACCGGGTAATGCGCATGAGCAATAAGGCCAAGCGTTTTATACAGGAATTATTCAAAGTCTACATAGACAAACCAGGCCAGCTTCCGCCCCGGGTGCAAAAGCGGATGCTGGTGGATAATACCCGGCGGGTAGTCTGCGACTATATTGCCGGCATGACAGACAGGTACGCCTTAGATGAGTACAAAAAACTATTCGACCCATACGAAAAAGTATAAGCTATTAATCTCCTCCATCCATAGCATCTACCGCTTGATTAATTCCACCTTTGAAATGGATGATCTTATCAGCCGCCTTTGTAAATTAATCTGCCAGATATTTAAGGCGAATTACTGCCTTATCCTGCACCTTGACCCCACAAAAAAATATTCTGTTTTAAGATGCGAGGTCTGCGAGGGGAAAAAATATATTCTTGATAAAAAGAAAAAGGCTTTAAATAGAATGGAGAACAAGATTATTAAAATGTGCGCCTCAATACAGCAAGGCAGGGTATTGGGGGTACCGATGATTTATGATGATGTAATGGGGGTAATTATTATAAAGCGGAGCCCAAGCGGCGCCCCCTTTGATAATTTTGACAGAGATATGTTAATGACCATCATTGAACAGGCGATAATCGGGATAAAAAATTTACAACTCTATGATGAGCAGCAAAAGATAGTCTTAGGGAGCATAAAGTCAATGGTCACTCTGTTGGACACAAGAATCCCCCAGGAATATGCCCACTCTTCTTATTTTAACCGCCTGGTTACTGCGATCGGCCACCAGATGCATCTTGACGAGAAACAGATCGAGAGCCTCAAATACGCCAGCCTCCTGCATGATGCCGGAAAAATTGATATTCCGCTGAAGATATTGACCAAGACCACCAAGCTCACCCCCAAAGAATACACGATTATCCAACGCCACCCGGTGAAGGGCGCAGAGATCTTAAGGCATCTGCAGATTTTAAAGCCGGCTGTGCCGATAATCCTGCATCATCATGAAAAATATAACGGCACCGGTTATCCCTCCAGGTTAAAGAAGGAACAGATACCACTGGGGGCGCGGATTATGGCCGTGGCTGATGCCTTTGAGGCTATGGTCTACGGCAGGCCGTACCGGGAAAGGATGGATATCAGTTCTGCGGTAGGAGAGATTAAAAAGAAAAGCGGCAAGCAATTCGACCCCAAGGTGGTAGAGGCGTTCTTAAAAGTGGTGAAAAAAATAAATAAAAAAAATTACTTGCAGCGGGGCAGGTAAAAGAGATATAATAACCAGGGTATAAGTTATGGAAAAAGACAATCATCCGCAATCGGATTTATTTGCTAAAAGCCAAGGGTATAGCCGGATAAAAGAAGCCGGGCAGCGGTCTTTCCCGGGAGTCATCCGCGCCCACGAAAAGGCTATATTTATCATTATTGGTTTTATCGTTATCTCCGTGGTTTCATTTTCCTTCGGCGTGGAAAGAGGCAGGAAACTCGCTGTTTTAAGGCTTGACTCCCGTCTGGATATGGCTGCTAAAATAAAGTCGCAAGAATCCGCCTCTGTGGCAGGCAGCCAGGATAAATATCAGCCTGTGGAGCAACAACAGCAAGGGGTTATTAAAACCCAGGTGATAAAAGATGATATACTGAACTATACTATCCAGGTGGCCAGTTACCAGACCAAGAAGTATGCGGAAAAAGAAGCGGATAGATTAAGGCAAAAAGGGTTTTCGCCTTTAGTCAGGACTAAAGGTAAATATGTTATATTATGCGTGGGAAGATTCCCCCAGAAGGAAAGCGCAGCGCCGGTATTATCTAAACTTAAAAAAAGATATCAGGATTGTTTTGTTAGGAAATTATAAGGGCATATGTCTATACACCCATCTTTAAGGTCATCGGATAAGGATAATCTACAGAGGTCGGTATTAAAACGCATCGAGCGCCTCAGGATAATGCTGGAGAAAGGCAAGTGGCAAGAAGGGGACAGGGTTTTCGGCCTGCCTAAAATAAAAACATTAAGAATCAAGATTAAGAAAGAAAAGGCAGCAGAGAAAACAGCAGAAGCAGTCGCTGCCGAAGCAGTCGCTCCCGCCGCTTCTGCTACAGAAAAACCCACAAAATCCTCAGCATCACCCAAGAGTAAAGAAAGCAAAAAGTAAGCAGCTAAATTCTGTCAAATTATTTAATCGGTTATGAATATTTTAGTTCTTATCCCTGTTATTTTGTATGCGATAACTATCCATGAATATTCGCATGGTTGGATAGCGCATAAATTAGGAGACAATACTGCATATTTAGCAGGAAGGCTCACCCTTAATCCTCTCAGTCACTTAGACTTAATTGGAACGATGATGTTTATATTCCTGCATGTTGGTTACGCCAAGCCCGTTCCTGTAAATGCAATGAATTTTAAAAATCCCAAGAGAGGCATGATGTTAGTAGGAATTGCTGGGCCTTTAGCTAACATCATATCTGCTTTCGGTTTTGGAATTATATTTCGCTTGTTAATTGGTAATCAAACTTTAGCGCGTAGCCCAGGGTCTGTTTTTATAATACAACTTCTTGCTGGAGCAATTATACTTAATTTGGCTCTTGCTGTTTTTAATATCCTACCAATGTTTCCATTGGATGGCTCACATATCCTTAAAGGGTTATTGCCACCACGCCTGGCTTATAAATATAGTCTTTATGACCGTCATCTGATATTTATTTTCTTGGGAATAATTCTTATTAGTTATATCGCAAAAATTCCTATCTTGGGTTTTATTGTTTGGCCGCCTGTAAATATACTGGCAAGATTATTCAGTGGCGTAAACTTGTATACCCTAGAGCGCATTTTAATGCTATAGCCTGCTTGATAACTCAATGAAAACTATCAGAGTCCGCCTTAAAAAATCCGCCTATAATATCATCGTCGGCGCTAAGATTATAAACCGTTTAGCTGAATTTATCAGTAGATTAGGTATTGGTGGCGATGCCTATGTAATTACCAATGCGGCTATAAAAAATAAATATAGCCGGGTATTGGTTAAGGCGCTGAAACAATCTCACTTTGCCCTCAGGTTTAAAGTTGTCCCGGCCACAGAAAAAAGCAAATCCATAGAAATGGTATCCGCGGTAGTCAAAGACATCACCCGTTACGACCGGAAAAAGAGGATCTTTATTATTGCCTTTGGAGGAGGCGTAATCGGCGACCTGGCAGGTTTTATTGCCTCTATTTATAAACGCGGCATCCCCTACATACAGGTTCCCACCACATTATTAGCCCAGGTTGATTCCAGTATCGGCGGAAAGACCGCGGTTGATTTAATCCAGGGTAAAAACCTCTTAGGCACCTTTTATCAGCCCCGGCTGGTATTGAGTGATGTAAATGTGCTCAAGACCCTGGACTTAAGGCAGGTACGCAGCGGCCTGGCAGAGGTAATAAAATATGGCATTATAAAAGACCGGCAATTATTTGCCTATTTAGAGAAAAGATACAAAGATATCCTTGCCTTCAAGACAGGTAGCTTGGAATTTATAGTTAAACGCTGCAGCGAAATTAAGGCCGGGATTATCCGGCAGGATGAGCGGGAAGAAAAAGGGATAAGGACAATCTTAAACTTTGGCCATACCATTGGCCATGCTATTGAGGCAGCAGGCGGTTATAAAAGATACAATCACGGTGAGGCTATTGCCTTAGGCATGCTGGCGGCCTCAGAGATAAGCCATAAATTAGGATTGATTGATAAGGGAACCATCAAGAGGATAGAGAACCTGATTAGAATTGTGGGCTTGCCCACAAAAATACGAGGGATTTCTATTGAGCGTATAATCAAGGCCCATTACCGTGACAAAAAATTTATGGGCTATAAAAACAGGTTTGTTTTGATTAAAGGTATTGGCAAAACCAGGATTGTGGAAAATATACCCCTGGTGATAATAAGAGAGGCTTTAAAGGGAAAGTTTAATCACCGCATCGCCAAGTTGTAACTCCACCTCATCCGCAGTAATCCGCCCCACAGTTGCTTCCTTAATTACATCGCCTTCTTTGACCACCCGGTTATTTATTAAGGCATACCTGGTATCGTCTGATAAAAATACGCCGCTTAAGACAAATTGAGCTTCTTGAGCCTGCGGTTGCTTCTTAATTGCGGAAATTACAGTAGCGGCTTTGGTTTCTTCCGGGATAATCGGAGTTACCTCTTTAGCTGACTGTTGCCCTGGTGCTGATGCCGGGATTGGTGCTCTCCTGAACAGGAGGTTAAAAGAAACATTGGCGATAAGGAATCCCACGCATACTATCCCCAGGTACAATAAATAAATCTTAAATTTAGGGCTGGTTTTTTTATCGGTCTTGGGGCTCGCCTGGGGATTGGGGTGCGTGGCCTCAACTTTTTTTAAGGCATCATATATGATGCTCATTTTTCTACTTTCTGAAATTTAGGATTCAATTCCGCAAGGCACTCCTCTATTATATCCGAATCTATTATACCGGTCTCCTTGATGAATCCGGCTAACAGGGCGCGGTCGCAGATGATATTAATCAAACGGGGCATGCCGCCGGAGAAAGCACATATCGCCTTTAAGGCCTGGTCAGTAAATTTTATCCTGGTTCCGGAGCCGGCGATATTCAGGCGGTGATTTATGTAATCCTTTACCTCATTTTCCTCTAGCGGCGTAATATGATACCTGACCATTATCCGCTGTTTGAGTTGCCGCAGTTCATAAAGGTCTAAGCGGTAGTTTAACTCCGGCTGGCCCACCAGTACAATCTGGATTAACTTGTGCTTCTCGGTCTCTAAATTTGAGAGCAGGCGGATCTGTTCCAATGCCCGCGGCCTTATGTTTTGCGCCTCGTCAATGATGAGCACGATATTATTGCCGTGCCTGGACTCGTTTAATAAAAATTTATTCAGTTCCCAGACAAAAGAAAAGCGGGTTTTGTCCCGCGCGTGGATGCCAAAATCTTTGATGATTGCCTCCAGCAATTGAACCTCGGAAAAATTGGGATTGAGTATAAACGCGGTCTTGACATCTTTGCCTAACTGGTTGAGGAAAAAACGGCAGAGGGTAGTCTTTCCCGCGCCTATCTCTCCGGTGATGACCAGGATGCCTTTTCTCTGGGTCACGCCGTAGAGAAGGTGCGCCAGCGCCTCCTTGTGTTTTCCGCTTAGGAAAAAGAAGGAGGGGTCAGCGGTAACGTTAAACGGCCTGTCCTTTAATCCATAGAATTGACAATACATTTTAAATGAGCACATAACTTACGAACACGTTAGTGTGAGTAAGTTATTGTGCGAATTTAATCCCTCACTCAGAAAACCATAGCTTTCTTTGCTGCTGGCTGAGTGAGGGGTAAGTTCGGATATATAAGTTATGTTTCAGCCGCAGGCTGATCCGCCTTCGGCGGACGCTATCGCTCCATAACTTATGTCCTCACTTATTATAACAAAAATAATACCTTTGTAAATTACTATTGCCAAATAGACCTGCATAGATAATCAATAGCGGGTCCTGTCGAGGCGTGCTTCTCGCCGCACCGCTTGATTTTCCCCAGCGTGGAAAATCTGCGCTCGAGCGAAAACTCTTGCTCTGCCAGACTTTGTAAATAGCTGGGCAACCGTGCCCGCAAGAGTTTTCTAACGTGCTGCTCGAAGCACACCTCGCCACCCGCTAAAAACATCAAGAATGCCTATTTGATAACGAACCTGGCGATATTTCGAGCGAATGGAGGTTTTAGCCAATGGAGCTTGAGTATTTCGGGAATCTCCGTGGAGCGAAGCGACAAAACGGGGATGGCGATGCTGTCTGAGGAGCATTTGCTAGAGCAAATGCGACGAGTTCAGCAGCCACCGAAATGCGAAAGATCATTGGCGTTAAAAAACCGACTTGAGCGAGAAAATCGCCAGGTTCGTTATAAGCTTATTCTCATGCTAAAATGCAAAGGTGTTGACAGGCGGATAAATATATGTTATAGTTTTCATAACCCGGAGGGGAGATGGATACAAATTTTCAGGAAAAAAGGAGTTCCCCTCGTGTAAAACTGCAGAGGCCTTTGCGTTATCAACTGAGAGGCCTCCCTGAGTTTAATAATGTCATTGGTGATAACATCAGCACCGGTGGAATAGGTTTTTTCAGTGATAAATTTATCGCCCCTAACACATTGACAATGCTGGAAATCAATATATTATCCCGGATGCTCAGGGCTGTAGGAAAGATTGTCAGGTCAGTGTATTTATCGCACTCTAATAAATATTATTTAGGTATAGAGTTCTTAGAGTTAGACCCAATAGAACAAATGTATCTGGGTGATTTTATAAATATGCAAAGGACTAGATTCTAAATAAAGGGAAATAATATGGCTCAAGAAAAAGAGGCCCAATCAGAGAGCAATCCTGTTCAACCAGAGACTCAGCCAACCCCGCAGGAGGAGAAGAAGCCTACTTCCCAGCCTACTTCCCAGCCTATTCCCCAGCCTGCCCCGGAAAAACAGACTAACTGCCTGGCCTGCAAGAAGCCCCTTCAAAAATTAAAGGTATATTACCGCAACGGGAAATTCTATTGCAACAAAAGATGTTGGGAGAAGGTAGCAAAAAAACCCAAAGAAGAGAAAGAATGAAAAAACGCTCGGCAGCAGAAAGAAGGCAACATCCCAGAGTAGAAACAAGCCTGGGTTTTAATGTAGTGGCCAATGGATACGATTTTATTACCAACACCCAGAACATCAGTTGCGTGGGCGCCTATTGCCATGTAGATAAATATATACCCCCATTTACCAGGGTCGCGGTTAAACTAGCCCTGCCTGTTGCCAATAATGGCCGGGGAGGAGAAAACTGCGATATTGAATGCAAAGGCGTGATTGTCAGGACCGAGGACGGTAAAGAAGGCGGTTTTAATATCGCCATATTTTTTAATCAAATCCAGAATGACCAGCGCAAAAAGATAACCGAATACATAAATCAATTCTTCCCTAATAATCCCTCCGCTATTAAAAGGTTGTGATAGCCTTTTAATAATTAGATATCCAAAAAACTGTGGGTAAAATCAAGGCGCATCAGCCGGTAAAATTGATTGTCGGTTTTATTTTTAAAGAAGAGGGCACCTGCCTCAAGGCCCAGGCCTCTTTAGAAAGGCGCTTTGGCCGGGCGGATTTTCAAAGTCAAGCCCTGGCCTTTATCCATACCGGCTATTACGAAAAAGAATTCGGAAAAGGCCTCAAGAGAAAGTTTATCAGCTTTAAAAAATTAATCGCCCCCCATACCCTCGCCAAAATAAAAATCATTACTAATCAAATCGAGAAGAAGCTATCCCGCGCCGGAATCCGCCGGATTAATATTGACCCCGGCTATTTAACCCTGGCCAAACTCATCCTTGCCACTACCAAAGATTACAGGCACCGTATCTATTTGCGCAAAGGTATATACGCAGAGGTAACCCTTTCTTACCAGGGCAAAACCTTCTGCCCCTGGGAATGGACCTTCGCTGACTATAAAACTGTGGAATATATTGATATATTTAACCGGATAAGAGAACTCTATGCCCAACAGATTAAATAAGCTTTTTGTTTTGCCATTTGCCATTTGCTATCTGCTATCTGCCAGCGGCTGCGTCACCATCTATAACCCGGCAACGCAGAAAAGAGAAACCCTGTTAATAGGCACAAAACAAGAGGTCAGCTTAGGGCAGAGTATGGACAGGCAGATACAAAGGGAGCTTCCAATATTAAAAGACACCCCACAGCAGGAGAGGTTAGACCGCATTGGCCAGAAAGTGGCCGGCGCTTCCGACAGGCAGGATCTAGAATACCATTTTA
This sequence comes from Candidatus Omnitrophota bacterium, assembly GCA_018895075.1. Taxonomy (GTDB): domain Bacteria; phylum Omnitrophota; class Gorgyraeia; order Gygaellales; family Profunditerraquicolaceae; genus JAHIOW01. Next base: position 25,863 of record JAHIOW010000056.1, read on the forward strand.
AGATTATTAAGGACAAAGACCTTAATGCCTTTGCCGTTCCCGGCGGGTTTGTCTACCTCAACAGCGGGCTTATTGATGCCGCTGGCGACGATGAACTGGCCTGCGTCTTGGCCCATGAGATTGGCCATATCGCTGCCAGGCACAGCGTAAAAAAATTACAGGCCAGTTTGGGCTACCAGGTGGTGATGAACATTATCTGGGGTGTAGGCGGGGCGCAAACAGTGTCTCGGGCAATAAGTATAACTTTTAATCTGGTGAGCCTGGGTTACAGCAGAAAGGATGAATTCCTCGCCGATAAACTGGCAGTAAAATACGCCTACAACTCAGGTTTTAATCCCCAGGGCATGGTAACCTTTTTTGAGAAACTGCAAAAAGAGGCGCAGAATAGGGGCCCTGATTTTAACCTTGTTTTTTTAAGTTCCCACCCCCCGATTAAAGAAAGAATCAAGAACGCGCAAAACGAAATAGCCAATGTATCCCGCATACCTGAAAGCCGGCCATAACGGCACCCTGAAACAATTATGTGAGCAGGCCCGCAAGATGCTTGAGTCCTGCTCTATCTGCCCGCGCAGGTGCAAGGTAAACCGCCTGAAAGGCGAACAGGGATTCTGCAAGACCGGATTACTACCCAAGGTCTGCAGTTTTATGCCTCACCACGGAGAAGAACCGCCGATATCAGGAGAGCGCGGCTCAGGGACAATCTTCTTTTCCCATTGTAATATGGCTTGTACCTACTGCCAGAATTATGAATTCAGCCAATTAGAAGAAGGCAGGGAGGTGGAGTTTGAAGAGTTAGCAGGTTTTATGCTCCAGTTGCAGGATATGGGTTGCCATAATATAAATTTTGTCACTCCTACCCATGTCATGCCCCAAATCCTCCAGGCCTTAATTATTGCTATCCCCAAGGGTTTAAAAATCCCTCTGGTATATAACACCGGCGGCTATGAATTAGCGCAGGTTATAAAATTGCTGGACGGCATCGTGGATATCTATATGCCGGATATGCGCTATGCTGATAATGATATGGCAGTCAAATATTCCCAGGCGCCTGATTACCCGCAATACAATCAACAGGCATTAGAACAGATGCACCGGCAGGTAGGGGTTGCCGACAGAGATAACGCAGGCATCATCAGAAGGGGCCTGATTATCAGGCATCTGGTCCTGCCGCAGAATATTTCAGGCACAGAAAAAATAATGCAGTTTATCGCCGGCAAACTCTCTCCAGAGGCCTACATTAGTTTAATGAGCCAATATCTTCCCTGCTATAAGGCAGAAGAATTTCCGGAGATTAACCGCCGGATAACCTCTGCCGAATACGAGGCTGCGCAAAAGATAATGCGCGCATGCGGCTTAAACAACGGTTGGATTCAGGAATCCCATGGCCTCGACCGCTTCGCCGGCACCAACATCAAACCCATTTGAGTTTAGCGTGCCTGTCCCTGCCTGCCGGCAGGCAGGTTGTCTTGTTTCTCGCAGCCTCGCTAGATATATCCTGGAGATATAATATTTTCCTTCCCATTAGGCAAAATACTGCTATAATATAGCCATGCAGAAGATAAAGGCAGAATTAACGTTTCCCAGCGGATTAAAGGACGAGGCTATAATTTGGCATCTCTGCAAGGAATTCGATATGATCCTCAATATCGTGGAGGCCTCTTTTTCTACAGAGACCGGATGGGCGATATTGATCTTTGAGGGCATCGAGGATGAAATCAACAGGGCATTTACATACCTGAAAGATAAGAGGATCAAAATCGATAACATTGAGAGGCTCCTCTAAATCTTTTTTATGCGCCTCTACGGCAAAAGGTCAGTATTAGAAAGGCTTAAGGCAGACCCCAAAAGCATAAAAAAGGTCTATCTCAAAGAGGGGGTTTGCCGTCCGGAAATAGCGCATCTGGCAAAGAAAAAAAATATCCAGGTAGAGTCCCTGTCTGCCAAACGTTTCTTTCAACTCGCCCAGAATGTGCATGCCCAGGGCGTAATGGCTGAGGTAGATAAATTCAGATACCATGATTTTGAGGAACTAATCAGCCAGGATAAACAGCGCCAACCCGCCTTAATCTGCCTAGACCGCATCAATGACCCCCAGAACTTAGGAGTTATCTTAAGAAATTGCGCCTGCTTTGGCGGATTCGCCGTTGTTCTGTCTAAACATGAAACTACAGGGGTAACTGAGGCAGTGTTAAAGGTGGCTTGCGGTGGAGAAAACTATACCCCGGTGTGCCTGGTGACAAATCTCTCCTCAGCCATCCACAAGGCAAAAGAGCAGGGGTATTGGGTAGGAGCTACAGTAGTAGAAGGCGGCCAGAGCCCCAGGCAACTGAAATTTAACTTTCCGCTCTGCCTTTTATTCGGCTCAGAAGGAGAGGGTATCCGTCCGGGCCTGCTCAAACACATAGATTATAAACTCACTCTGCCCATGCAGGGCGCAGGCCTTTCTTTTAACGTGGCTATGGCAGTAACTATCTTTTGCTACGAACTCACCACCCAAAATCCCTAAATAGTGCTTGACAAAGAGAAAAACGGTGGTATACTTTATTTTGTAGTAAATAGGGAAGTAGAAGTCTTAGCCGTAAGGCAAAGAATGACTGGCCTTACGGTTTTTTTTAGTGCTACCATTATTTACTATAAAAATCTTAGAGAAGGGAGGTAGTAAGTAATGGTAAAAGGTAAAGTTAAGTGGTTCAACAACTCCAAGGGTTATGGATTTATTACACCTGAGTCTGGTGATGATGTTTTTGTGCATCATACCGCAATTCAAGGCGATGGTTATAAGTCCCTGACTGAAAATCAAGAAGTAGAATTCGAGATTGAACAAGGGCCTAAAGGACAACAGGCTAGAAACGTAGTTAAGTTATAACCTGAAGAATAAGCAGGCCCGGCAATTATAACCGGGCCTTAGTCATTAATAAGGAGGTACAAGATGCAGAAAGGCAAAATAAAGAAACTGGTTCGCGACAGAGGCTTTGGTTTTATCAGCGCTACAGACGGCAGAGAGGTGTTTTTTCACCAGAGTAGCCTTGTGGACGTTCAGTTTGATGCCTTGAATGAAGAACAAGAAGTTGAATTTGATGTGGAAAGTTCCCCCAAAGGCGCACGCGCGATTAATGTAAAGGTTATCTAGTATATAATTGGGATCAGATTCACGGCCCACCTTGCCAAAAGCAGGGTGGGCTTTTTTTAATCGTTTCTGATAAAGAAATAATATATGGATATGAATACGATAGCTGTTAAAGGTAGGATTCTAAACAGGAGGGGCTCAAATGTCCCTTGTTCTCTGATTACCGCAGCTGCTATAAGAGCCTCTAATCTGGTAGTAGCCAATAAAATTATGGCTATTATCAGGCAAAAAGAAAACGACTTGCGCACATTCCACAATCTTGATAATACCAGAAACAACGCTAACCACACCACCCAGAACAAGGGATTCATAAAGGCAAATTGGAATTTCTTTAGCTCATTCAGGTAAGGCAAAAAACTTTCCTTTAATGCCTTAAAAACCGCGTCTTTGCTTAACCCGCCAAACCACTTTTCTAACATTTCACCCTCCTTATTCTACCTAAATCATACTCTCCCCGGGCAAGATTACAAGCCTTTTTCAAGAAAAAGATTTACAGCCGGGACAATGCGGGTATAATATAAGGATAGGAAGGAGGCGCAAACCTTGCCAGACAAAGATAAATCGCAAAAATATTATTATATTGCCCAACTCCTCGGGCGACTCATGGCATTGAATAGATTATATAACCCCAAGCACCCCGCGGTTAAAACCAGGACAAAAGAGATTTTTGATGAGATTAATACCTTGATATTGAATAAGGAATCTTTGACATTTTCTGAATCCGCAGGGATTCTTTTGGTCAACGGCCAGGAGATTAAAGAACAATCGCATTTAATAAATCAGGTTATCCAGTCTTTCCGCACTTTAGGATTCGGGTCTTTGATAGTAGAATCCGGCCTGAGCCTGGAAGAGTTTGACTCTCTCATCTATTTACTGCACCACGCCAAAGACATACAGGGGGAGGGCCGGGTAAAACAATACCTAAAGGAAAAGGATATCAAACACCTGGTGTATAGCCTGGCTACCTATAAATTAGTGAAAGAGGATGAGGCTATTGTCAAAGAAAGAGAGGCCGCAAAGGCCTTATGCGCCGAAAAGTTTTCTCCGTTTCTTTCCAAGATAACCGCTGATTTAACCAAAGACACCCCCGAAGAACTGATAAAAACCCTCTGGCTGATCGGAGACCATCTCTTAGGGGAGGCCGCCGCTACTGCCAAAGGAGAAGAGGCCAATCGCAAGTCCCTTGATGGCTTAAAAGCGCATCTCCTTTCTTTATGGGAAAAAAAACCGGACAAGGAGCGCTGGAAAGGGGAGACTGAAAAAACTTTTACCGCCATAAACGCGGCCCTGGAAATCAAACGGCTGATCTTGCTCTATAAAAAGCATAAAAAAGGCCTGGAGACTATTACTAATAAACTTAGCAAAATATTAAAACTCCTCCCCCCGGAAAGCCAACTGTATTTTAAAACCATGGAAGAGTTAGCAAAAATGGGGTCAGAATTATTTAAAAAGGAGAGCATATGATTGAGAGAAGCGAATACAAAGGCAAACCCTTAATTGTCATCAAAAGAAACGAAGACGATAAATATCCGTTTTCTTTTGGTGTCAGCAAGGCCAAGTTAATACTGGAGAATATTGAAGCGATAAAGCAATTCGTCGAAGAGAACGCCACCAATTAGCAGCTTGGGGGCGTTTCCCTTATGATAAATATCTCTAATCTTTCCAAAAGCTACGGCAGAAAGGCCCTCTTTGAAAATGTCTCCCTCAGCATAAACCACGGAGAAAAGATAGGGCTTCTGGGGCCCAATGGCACAGGCAAAACCACTCTTTTCTCTATGATTTTAGGCCAGACAGAGCCCTCCTCCGGCGCCATTTCTATTAATAAAAATATTCGCTTCGGATATCTTCCCCAGGAAGCAAGCTTTAGTTCAGAGCAGACTGTTTTATCCGAATTAATCGAAGGCGATGAAGAGATCAACCGCCTGAATCAGGAAAAAGGGGAACTTGAAAACAATAACCTGGCAGATTCAAGGCGCTATGGCGAGATTTTAGAGAGATTGGAGGCGCTGGGATATTTTGAACTGGAACACAAGGCAAAAAAGATTCTTATGGGCCTTGAATTTAAGGAAAGTGATTTCAGCCGTCCGATAAAGCAATTAAGCGGCGGATGGCAGATGAGGACTTTACTAGCCAAACTGCTTACCTGCTATTATGACATCTTACTGCTTGATGAGCCCACTAACTACCTGGATTTAAACGCCGCGCTCTGGTTTAAAGATTACTTAGCCGGTTTTAAGGGCACCTTTATTATCATCTCGCACGACAAGGCATTTTTAAATGAGGTTACAAACTACACCTTGATTCTTGAGCATGGCTCAATCTACAAGACCCGGGGCAATTACGAGCATTACCAAACCATAAAAGATGAGAAGCGCAGGTTCCTGACCAAGCAGTTCCAGGAACAGGAGAAGAAGCGTCTGCAGCTGGAGAGATTCATTGCCCGTTTTCATGGACAGCCGAATAAGGCCTCTCAGGTTCGCGCCAAAAGGACCGCCTTGGAAAGGATGGAGGAGATTGTTGTTCCCCCTGACCCGCGTGAAAGCATCAAAGAATTTCATTTTCCCCCAAGCCGGCGCAGCGGCCACAATGTAATCGCTCTTGAGAAAATATCCAAATCTTACGGTGACATACAGGTTTATAAAGAACTGGATTTTGAAGTCACCAGGCAGGAGAAGGCGGTTCTGGCCGGCAAAAACGGAGCCGGAAAATCCACCCTGCTTAAAATCATGGCCGGGGCAATCGGCATTGACAGCGGCGCGCGGATTCTCGGCCATAATGTTGAAATCGGTTATTTTTCCCAGGCCCGCCTGGATGTGCTCAACCCGGAAAACACGGTATTAAAAGAGGCATATTCAGCTGCCCCTGGCTTTATGTCTCAGTCAGCAATACGCACTATTCTCGGGGCATTCTTATTTACCGGCGATGACGCGGATAAAAAAGTCAGCGTGCTTTCCGGAGGAGAAAAGAGCCGGCTTATCCTGGCAAAGCTTCTGATTGACCCGCCGAATTTTCTGCTCCTTGATGAGCCGACCACGCACCTTGATGTTGATGCTGTGGATGCCTTGCTCAATGCCTTAAGTCAATATCAGGGCACAATCGTATTTATCAGCCACGATATTCACTTTGTCCGCTCTCTTGCCAATGTTGTCTTTCAGGTAGAGGCAGGGATAGTGAGAAAAATTTCCGGCAACTTTGATTACTATCTGCAGAAGAAGGCAAAAGGCGAGATTCCGACGCAAGAGCTGCCGGCCCGAGCCGGAACGCAGGAATCTTTCCAGAAAATCGAGCGGGAGAAATTAAGGCAGCAAAAGAAGGAAACACAACGCCAGGAACAGGAGCAAAGGCGCAAGGCGCAAGAGAAGGAACAAAAAGAGCAACACAAGGCCCATAATCGCGCAATCAGAGAAAAGACAAGAGAGTGTAAAAAGGAGAGAGAAACACTGCGTCTGGAAGGATACGCCAAAAGGCGCGTCTTATCCGGGCCGCGCCGTCACCATCGGGACGAAGAAACAATCAAGGCATATGAGCAGCGCATCAGGGAAATAGATACTCTAATTTCCCAAATCGACAACCGCATAAAGACACTAGAATCAACGCTTCAATTCTAGGGACTGTCCCTGAACAGATTAATGGAAAAAGTACACTATGAGCTAGACCCGCACAACCGGTTGGTTATCAAGAAGTCAGGCAGAGAAGCAGAACTTCGCCGATTTAGAAAAGTCTTAGACGGCCAATTCAAGGTTGATAAGAATAGTACCTTAACCTACCACGTCAAAGCCCCTGTCTCTGAAGATTTAAAGGCTCCCCACCAGGTCAAATTAAGAGGCGTATGGTCCTTAACCAAAAATCACGACTTAAGGCTGACCCTGGATAAATGGAAAAGGCAGACATTCGGCGACCAGTTAACCCTGCAAGGCGATATCATAGATGTCCACAAAAACTCACTTTTATTTGCGGTGACCACCCGCTCACAGGGCAATACCCAATCCCTATATGGCCTCAAACTTCAAGGCTCCTGGCAGGCAGATAAAAATAACCGGCTTACCTTCAGAGTAAAGAGGGGCGGGGATGAATATGATACCCTGGCCTTTGACGGAATATGGCAGATAAATAAAAACCACCAGATTATCTATCAATATCAAAAAGCGCAACTCAAGCGCCGGCCAAAGAAGATACACACCCTCACTTTTAAAGGTTACTGGGATATAAAAGATAAAACCAGGATATCTTATATCATAGATAAAGATACTCACTCTGGCTTTGACTTTTCCGCCGGAGGCGGATCCGCCTTTGGCGGAAAAACCACCCTGGGCATATTCAAAGATAACTATATAAAATATGAAATAGGCATAGGCCTGGCGTCTAAAACCAAACCCGTAAAACGCACAATTACCCTTTACGGCAGTTGGAAGCTCAAGAAAGACTTAGGATTAATATTTGAGGTAGAGTATGAAAATAGCAAAATTTGTGCTATAATCTTCGGTGCAGAAGCCCGGCTGACAGACAAAGACACAGTATTATTTAAACTTAAGAATAACCTAAACCGGGAAATAGGCGCAGAGTTGGAATTAGCGCATCAGATTTTAAGAGGAGACGGCGAGGCTTTCTTACGCCTGCTTCAATCCCGGCAGGAGTCTGTTATTTCAGCCGGCGCCGGCTGGAGGTGGTAAAATGAAAAAAATTATTTATCTTCTTATTGCTGTAGCAGTTATCTATGCCGCCATCTTTCTATACCAGCATACCCTGCGTTATATAAAAGAAAACAGGGTTTTAAAAGAAGTGATTTCCAGGCTCCAGGCTGATTCGCGCATAGCCGAGGTGCTGGTTACCGATATCCGCCTGGATGAAAAAACCGGCAAGAACCTGACCACAATTAAATTTTTAGAGTACGACACAAAAGGAAACCCGCTTAAACCCGGGTATTTTACCTTTCCCGGCAACATCATCCAATTCCAGTCGTTAGTAATACGGTTTGAGGACTTATACATCAGGAACAAAGACCTGCTCCGGGGCAGGAGCGCCTACCTCTTCTGGAAAGTATTTATGCTTGATGGCGCAAACACCAAAGAATTTGAGATAACAAAGGTAAACCATATCCCCCAGGGGTACAAAATAGAAGGCAGCATGAGCCCGTTTGAAGAAAACCTCTGGAAAAAATTCTGGGAATACGCGCTCAATCCAAAAGAGGCAGAGAAGATGGGGATAAAAAACGCCCAGATTGAAGCCCCGGGGACAACGTTTATCCCCGGCGCCCTGTACACCATAAAAATAGAGCATGACGGCGGAATGAGGATTGATACCCAGCCCCTTCCTGCTATTTTAAGAGGCGAACGCATCCCCGAATAGTAAATACCTGAAAAACAAATCCGACCCCATTTTTTAAGATGCGCATTTTATTAGTAGAAGACGAAAGAAAAATAGCCAGTTTTATTGAACGCGGCCTGAAAGAAGAACATTATGTTGTGGATGTGGCTTATGACGGCGAAAACGGCCTTTTTATGGCAGAAGTAAACACTTATGATCTAATAATACTTGATATTATGCTGCCCGGAAAAGACGGCATGGCTATATGCAAAGAATTAAGGCGCAAAAAGATAACTGCGCCTATTTTAATGCTTACTGCCAAAGATAAACTGCGGGATAAAGTGCAGGGCCTTAATTCCGGCGCAGATGATTACCTCACTAAGCCATTTGCCTTTGAGGAGCTTTTGGCCAGGGTTCGGGTATTACTGCGCAGAAAAAAGACAGAGAAAACCACTACGCTTAAGGTAGCGGATTTAGAATTAGACCAACTCAGGCATAAAGTCAAGCGCGCTGATAAAGAGGTCGGCTTAACCAGTAAAGAGTATGCTCTTCTGGAATACCTTATGTTAAATGCGAACCAGATTGTTACCAGGACCATGATTTCCGAACATGTCTGGAATGAAGATTTTGACAGTTTCACAAACGTCATAGACGTCCACATTAATTATCTGCGCAACAAAATCGAAAAAGGTTTTAAAAAACAGCTCCTGCATACGGTCAGGGGCGCCGGATATATCCTCAAAGACCCAAAATGAAATTTAATTCTATCAGGTTTAAAATCAGCGTATTATATGTCGCCATATTAGGCATCATTTTAATTATTTATAGTTCTTTTCTTTATCTTAGTTTACATTATACGCTTTATGACGAACTCGACGGCGAATTGGATAAAAAGGCGCAGGAGATTGCCAGGGCCATAGATTCTTACGTAGAAAAATACGCGGGAGAACAGCAGGATTTTATTTCCTGCGCCAGGCAGGTAATCAACACTGAAGAGTTTCCCGACCCCGATGAAATCGACCAACTCCAGCGTCAATGGCTGCAGAAAGTAGATAACTTAGGCCTCAAGGATGATTACATTGCTTTCCTGGATGTTAAAGGAAAACCGCTTATAAAATCTGCCAATCTGCAAAAAGAACTTTTTTCTTTTGCCCCAAAAGATATAAACAAACTGTTAAACGGCGAGCCGATTTCCAAAAGTATAAAATTTGAGAAGCGCAACATAAGGGCAATCAGCACGTTATTTTCTTACGACGGGAACGAAAAATATATAATTCAAGTCGGGGCTTCTTTAAAGCCCGTGATTCATCTCTTACAGGTGCGCCTCATGCATATCTTAGTCAGCATCCCTGTTATCTTATTGATTGCCGCTCTATTCGGAAGGCTTTTCGCGGTGAGAATCTTAAGGCCGGTGGTAGAGATAACCAGGACCGCCAGTAAAATAACGCATGAGGATTTAACCGCCCGGGTAAAGGCCGAGCACGTTGACGAGGAAATGAAATACCTGGTGGGCGCCTTTAACGATATGATTTCGCGCCTCCAGCAGTCTTTTAGCTATATTGCCGAGTTTAGCTCCCACGTAGCCCACGAATTAAAAACCCCCCTGGCCATCATCAAAGGAGAATCAGATATCGCCTTAAGGAAGGAAAGGGATGCGCAGGAGTATAAAAGGGTAATAAAGGTTACCCTGGAAGAGACAGAGAGGATGCTTAAGGTAATTGAAGGCCTGCTTTTATTGACAAAACTTGACTATCGTCCCGAATCTTTCAACTTTGAGCAATTTGATTTGGTTGAATTTTTAAAAGAGATATATGAGCAGAGCAGGGTTTTGGCTACCCAGAAGGAAATTACAGTAAATATTAAATTGCCCGCATCCGGAATAGTTATTAACGCCGACAGGCTGCATTTAAGGAGGTTGTTTTTTAATTTAATCTCTAACTCCATAAAATTTACCAATAGCGGAGGCAGGATAGATATTGCCGTAATGCAAACAGACAAAAAAGCGGTTATTACTGTTTCTGATACGGGTATCGGTATTGCCGGAGAAGACCTCCCGAAGATTTTTGACAGGTTTTTTCACGTGGATAGAACGGGAAAAATTATTGAACCCGGCACAGGCCTGGGTTTAAGTATTGCTAAATCAATCGCCGCTATCCATGGTGGCGCTATTGATGCAAAGAGCAAACCCCGGGAAGGCTCGGCTTTTACGGTAACCCTGCCCATCCTATAAGCGCAATCCGCCATTTTACGCACCCCCGAACATTAAAAAAATTTAATTTTATTTTAACCTTCTCTTAATCTCTGTATTGTTATAATTTCTTCTGATAAACATAAGGGCTATGCGATGAAGAGAATTCTTGTAGTTGATGACGAAGAGAGAATAAGATATATATACGCCCGCCTGCTTAAAGACGAAGGTTATGATGTAGTCGCGACCAAAGATGCCAATTATGCGAATGAGGTATTAAAAAGGGAGAATATAGATTTGATTTTACTGGATATAAAAATGCCGCTAGTCGAGGGCGATATATTATACGAGGTCGTCCAGTTATTCCATAAAGAGGCCAAAGTAATCGTGACCAGCGTATATCATCCGCAGGACCAGAAGAGAATTATACCCGGCGCCGCGGATTATTATGATAAATCGCAGGATTTAGAAATCCTGATTTCAAAAGTAAAGAAAGTCTTAGGTAACGGCATGGCCGGGGGTGGTGAGTGATGGTGCGCAGGAATGGCATAAAAAGCTATATTCTTTTATTGGCGGCGCTATGTGTTTTTTCCGGGTGCGGTTTGATGGATAGCTTGCATAAGGAAGCAAAAGAAGAAAAAAGCATTCTGGGGTATGTAAAAGGCTATAACCCCAGGATTAAAGAAATGCAGCAGATATTAAAAGAAGCAGGGCGTAACCCCGGCTCTATTGACGGAATAATGAATAAAGAGACGAGGCAGGCGATTAAGGATTTTCAAAAAGCAAATCAGATAAAAACTACAGGATTCGTTGATATAAAAACCCAGGCAAAGTTAGATAGTTTTAGCCTGGAGTTGACAAGAAAGAAAAAACAGGACCTGCAAGCCAAAGATATTAAAAAGCGGTTGAAGTCCGGTGTTTGGATAAAAAAGGTTCAGCAGGCTTTGAAAAATGCTGGCTTTGACCCCGGCGCTATAGACGGAATAATGGGAGAGAAGACAAAGAATGCGATAGTAGATTTTCAGAAATCTAAAGGGCTGGCTGCCGACGCAAAGGTGGACGTAAGGACTTGGGATGAGCTAAGCAATTATTTTCCGAAAGAGCAATAAAAATTAGAAGGAGGTAGTAGGATGTTCAGATTACTGGTAATAGCAGTAATAATATCGTTTTTGAGCATAACCGGGTGCGCTTCGGCGAGAAAAGAAACCAGAAATACGCAGATTCAACAATTTCAGATGGAAATCGCTAGATTAAGAAGCGAACTTCAGCAAAAAGATACGGAAATCGATTTGTTAGAAGAAAGATTGCAAGAGGTTCCGCGCCGCCAGGCAGTTTATGCCAAACAGGACAAAGGCGCGCAGGGAAGCGCTATGAAAACCCCCAGGAATATACAACTCGCCCTTAAAAGAGCGAATTTCTATAATGGCCCTGCAGACGGAAAGGTCGGAGAAAAAACCAAAAAGGCAATCAAGGATTTCCAAAAGGCAAATGGCTTGCCTGCCGACGGAGTAGTAGGCAAAGAAACTTGGTCAAAATTAAAGCCCTATCTGAATGAGAAATGAAAGCGCGATTGTTTCGCAAGCAAGATTGAATATGTCAAAAATAATAAAATCCCTGATAATTCTTCTGTTGATTCCTATCCTCTTTGATACCTATAGCGGTTTTGCTTACGCTAAAGACAGGGAAATAAAACGTAAAGAAGAATTGGAGGCATTGCAGAGGCGCTTCCAGTGGTGGCCGACAGATGCCAAACCGGCCCCGGTAAAAGACCCTGAACGAGGAGGGTATTGGTGGTGGCCGACCGAACCCGGCAAGATTAAACCTTGGGGTAACAGAGGTTATATTTATGTTTATAGGATTATCTTTGATTATAAAGAAGAGGAACTTCCGCCGCCCAAACCCCAAGAACTAAGGCCGTCTTTACTTATAAAAAAGATTATCAGAAATGTAAAAATCTACTTTGACTATAACAAGTCTGGCTTAAGAGAGGATACTGTCAAGATATTAGATGCTGCGGTGGGAACTTTAAAAAGGAACCCCGAGAGCAGCATTCTTATAACCGGTAATTGTGATATTCGCGGCTCCGAAGCCTACAACGAAAAACTGGGCAGGAAGAGGGCAGGGACAGTAGAGCAATTTATGCTCGAGAACGGGATTACGCAGGAACGCATCCGGATTATCAGCCGCGGCAAACTCGACGCCATAGCCCATATCACTGACCTGGCGGGTATGCAAAAAGACAGAAACGCCCAGTTTATGATTGCCGAAGTAGAAGAGGCGATGCTCCCTTATCCGGGTGAGCCCGCGGAACCCGAAGCAAAACCCCTGGAAGAAGGAAAATTTATTATTGAAAAAGAAGAAAAAGTGGAATCAGAGGTAAAGGTTTCCACCAGAGAATATACCATTCAGAAAGACGATACCCTGTCCAAGATAGCCAAGGAGCAGCTTGGCGCAGCGCACCGCTGGAAATATCTCTATGAGTTAAATAGGGACAGAATAAAAAGCCCGGATAAACTCAAAATAGGCCAGAAAATAATTATACCTGTGGAATAGGATGTAACAGGCTTGTATCATTCCCGCCACCAATCTCTATTTTCTATTGCGCAAACGCCCGTTTGGTAGTAAAATACTTTTCCTTACAGCATCCCTTACAGAAAATGAAGATTCTTAAAATTTTACTCATTGCTATTGTTACCCTGGTTTTACTGCTGGTTCTGGCAGCGGTTATTTTTGTCAAGACATTTGACGTCAACCGCTTTAAGCCGCAGATTATCAGTCAGGCGAGCAGCATCTTAAACCGTCAGGTAGATTTTGAAAGGGCAAAACTGGGTATTTCTTTGGCGCAGGGCATTAGCCTGTCTATCAGCAACCTGGTAATCGCTGAAGACCCGGCTTTCGGAAAAGGCGATTTTCTCAAGATTAAAGGCATTTCTCTGGGCGTAGATGTGCTGGGATACATCTCTCAGAAAAAAGTCAGTATCTCCGGCATTCTCATTGATTCTCCCAACGTGCAGTTAATCCGCCAAAAAGACGGTACGCTCAATGTCCAGAGCCTGGCAAAAGCGAGTGCCCCGGGTGCCGGCAAAACAGCAGCGCCCCTGGCAATCCCCGCCCTGCTTATTTCTTCTTTAAAGGCTGAACGCGGCGCGCTGACTTATATTGACCGTTCTTTTGCACCTGCTTTGGCGCTTGATGTCTCTGATTTGAGTTTTTCAGTCAGTAAAATTTCCTTAACCGATTCCTTTCCTTTTGTGTTGGAAGGCGCGGTTTTGAGCGCCAAAAAGAATATCTGGCTGGAAGGAAAGGCGCAGGTTGACCTCAAGGCCAATACCGTAACCATCTCTGAACTCAAAGGTGCCACTGACTTTTCCGATATCCTGCTGGAGAAAATTCCGGTTTCCTTTCCCATGGCAAAAGACGCGCCTTTGCCGACGAGCCTTAAAGGTAAAGTGGGTATAGTGATAAACAAGTTGACTGCCGGGCCACAGGGCCTGGAGGTTTTAAGGGCAGACGCCTTATTAGCCAACGGCGCCGTGGAATTTAAGCAATTGGCTTCCCCTATCCAAGACATAGGGATGAACATCAAGATAACCGAAAACAAGATTTACTTTGATAAAGTATCCGCTGCCATTGGCTGGGGCCTGATTAAGGGCTCAGCCGCAATTGATGATTATTTATCCCGGCAGGATTTTAGTCTAAACGCTGAAGCCCAAAACTTAAAAATTCAGGAACTCATCATCCAGGATGAATCGCCCATAAAAGCCGAAGGGGTGGTATCAGGTAAAATGAAGTTAAAAGGCGCGGGGTTTAACCCCGAGGCCTTGGCGTCTACCTTGTCTGGCGATGCAGAAATATCAATTACGCAAGCAAAACTAAAAAATATAAACGTGCTGCGCACCATGCTGGATAAGATATCCGTGATTCCCGGCCTGGCGCAAAAGGTTGCAGATGGTTTG
>JAHIOW010000057.1 GCA_018895075.1 Candidatus Omnitrophota bacterium
AACTTACAACAAACAGCATAGACATAAAGCCAATCATCACCATATACACAAGAGCCGCACCATTGTGTACTAGTGCAAGGATAAGAGTCCGGATTCTCGCACGCCCCGGTTAATCCTCCGCCAGTCACAAGATACCCCGCTGGACAAGTAGCATTAGTGCTCTTGTTCGCCCACCCTGACATAACGATAGTGCATTGGAGCGACCCCGCGCTTGTCTGTATGGTTCCGTCAGGGAACTTTATTCCGCCTGATGTGGATTCTATCGTGCCTGCGACCGTGAGTTTCTGTCCCGGACTCGTTGTCCCGATGCCGACACTGCCTTTTAATATGGTCTTGGTGATACTATTATTTCCTAAAACCGCGCTATTGCTTCCAACCCCGACAGCGCTGGCGCCAATCACAATCTCATTGGTATCACCGCTGGCCAGAGCCTTGGTATCGTAGCCCAAGTAAAGAGAATTATTGGAAGTCGTATTGGCAGCGCCGCCGGAGATATAACGGCCAGCCTCCATCCCGCTGGCGGTGTTGTAGTAGCCAGTGGTGTTGGAGTGAAGGGCACTCATCCCGCTGGCGGTGTTGTTGTAGCCAGTGGTGTTGGAGTAAAGGGCATACACCCCGCTGGCGGTGTTGGTGTGGCCAGTGGTGTTGGAGCGAAGGGCATTCATACCGCTGGCGGTGTTGAGGTGGCCAGTGGTGTTGAAGTAAAGGGCATAATACCCGCTGGCGGTGTTGAGGTGGCCAGTGGTGTTGGAGAAAAGGGCATCCATCCCGCTGGCGGTGTTGGCGTAGCCAGTGGTGTTGGAGAGAAGGGCATTCACCCCGCTGGCGGTGTTGAAGTAGCCAGCGGTGTTGAAGCGAAGGGCTTGATAGCCCACGCCAGTATTATAATTATCAGTTAAATCATCTGCATACCCAGCTCTGTATCCTAAGTAAGTGCTATAACCCAAACCAATTTGCGATATTCTTCCAGAGACCTCTAATTTACCGTCGGGCGCCGTCGTCCCGATGCCGACACTGCCTGAGGTAGTAGCCAGATACGTATTACCCGTAGTCGTCAATTCATTATAACTTCCATAAGGGCTGGGATAATAAGTGGTAATGGTAAAGGTTTCTTCAGAAAAAGCTAAAGAGAAGATACTGACCGCCAAAAATAGAGTAACTCCGATTATTTTAAGAAATTTTTGCATACGCCCTCCTTATTAACTGAACCGTATTCCAATGCGCCTGCCGCAGGCAGGGGTTTGGAAATAGTCAATGTATTTTCTTTCTTTAGACATAAATAACCTCCCTCATTATGCTTTCTCCAATAGCAGGTTTAAGCACTCTCTTCATAACCAAATCCACCTTTATATTAAGAATTTTACTGAGATGTTCCTCCAGTTCCAAAAAATCAAAGAAGTCTATTGCGTCTTCAAACTCAACGAGAATATCTATATCGCTTTTTTTCTTTGCTTCTCTTCTAACATATGAACCAAATATACCGATATCCTTTACCTTATATGTTGCCTTGAGTTCTTGTTTATGTTTCTCGAGTGTTTTCTTTATTGTTTCAATTCTGACCATAATCTCACCTCCGCTTTTAAGCCAATACAAAATCTTTCTTGATATTTTTCAGTTTCACGCTAATGAGCTGATTTTTCAAATCTTGAGTTGATTTTACCATAACTTTGATATAATTGCCAGCGAATCCTTCCCAACGAATTGACTCACATTAAATGTTACCGAAGCGATAGCGAAATTGAATCGTTGACTCATTATTCATGTTACCCAAGAATAGGGGTTATTAAAGGAGGGGTAACCCATGAGTCCACGATCCAAACGAGAATACATGGAAACTATCTGGCTTCGGTACAAAAGAACGGTAAAGCGCGCGGAGAAATCCGCGCTGATTACAGAACTATGTATTACTTGTCATTGGCACCGTAAACATGCCATAAGAGCCTTAAAGAATTTTAAACGCTTTACTAAGCCAAAGTTCAAGAAGCGAGGCAAGCCTTCTGTTTACAATATTCCTTCTGTCATAGAGCCGCTTAAACGAATATGGCTTGCTGCAGGCCAGCCCTGCTCAAAGCTTCTTAAGCCGACTATCAAGCTGTGGATGCCTTATTATGCCCAAGAATTCACTGGCTTGTCACTTAACGCAGTCAAGGCATTGCTTAAGGTATCGCCAGCCAGTATTGACCGTGTCCTTAAGCCAACACGTATCAAATACACCAAACGCGGCAGATCAACAACTAAGCCTGGCACCCTGCTTCGTAAAAGCATACCCATTAATACTAATCAATGGAATGAATTGCGTCCCGGATTCCTTGAGGCTGATACTGTCGCCCACTGCGGCGATACCGTCGCCGGAATGTTCGTGTATACCCTTAACCTCGTTGATATCGCAACTGGCTGGACCGAACAGCGCGCGGTCTGAGGCAAGGGAGAAGCCGGCGTACTTAAACAGATAAAAGATGTTGAAGTCAGGCTTCCCTTCCCTTTGCGCGGTTTTGATTGCGACAACGGCGGCGAATTCATCAACTATCATCTCATCAGGCACTTCGGCAATAAGGTTAATCCTGTGCAATTCACCAGAAGCCGATCATACCGTAAGGACGACAATGCTCATGTCGAACAAAAGAATTGGACGCATGTCCGTCAGTGGTTCGGATATCACAGGCTTGAAAACCAAAAAATAGTCCCTCTGATGAATAATCTCTACACGGCTGAGTGGAGGCTCTTCCATAACTTCTTTTGTCCTTCAGTCAAGCTGATTGAGAAAAAACGTGTTGCATCAAAAACTATAAAGCGTTATGATATGCCTAAGACGCCATACCAGCGCGTATTGGAATCGCCGGAAGTATCAAATGCTAGAAAACAGGCTCTCAAAGAACAATTTACTGGATTAAACCCCTTTAAACTACGTAAAGCTATTGAGAAAAAACTTCAGGAAATCTTCAATATTCACTTCGGCCGTCGAAACTCTTATCACGGCCCCCTTCGGTAACATTCTTTAATGAGTCAATAGTCGAATAGCACACATTAATAATATTTGCAAGATGAATTAATTAATCGTATAATTAATCTGATGGATACAAAACTTCAAGCACACTATAGGCGCATCAGGCGCATCTTGATATACGTCTTGCTGTTAAACTGGCTAGTGGCCTTAGCCAAGATCCTCTATGGTCTATCCAGCCACTGTGCAAGTATAACTGCTGATGGCATGCACTCTCTATCCGATGGCGCTTCCAATATTATCGGTATAATAGGTATAATTTTTGCCTCTCAACCCAAAGATAAAGACCATCCTTACGGTCATAAAAAATACGAAACATTCTTTTCTATGGGTATTGCCGCACTTTTGTTTATCATTTGTTTTAACCTCTTTAAAGAAGGGATAGGGCGCATATATAATCCGGTTGTCCCCCGGATTGATATTAAAAGCTTCCTGGTCATGATATTGACATTGGGTATTAATTTCCTGGTAATGAACTATGAACTCAAGAAAGGCAGGCTCTTAAAAAGCGATATACTCGTAGCGGATTCAATGCATACCAAAGCAGATATCTTTATATCCATATCGGTTATTATTGCCCTGGTGGCTATCAGATTAGGTTATACTATAGCAGACCCTATTGTCACCATCGTTATCGCATTATTTATTGCCCATACCAGTTTGGATATATTAAAATACAGTGCAAACGTACTCTGTGACACTGTAGCAATAGTAGATGTGAAAAAAATAGTAGCTATTGTCAGGGGTATAAAAGGAGTAAAGGCCTGCCATAAAATAAGAAGTCGCGGCAGATCCGACGATATACATCTAGACCTGCATGTTCAGGTAAGCCCGGATATGCGTATGGATGAAGCGCACAATATAAGTTATAGCATTGAAGAAACGATTAAAAAGGGTATTCCCGGTATCACTGATGTAGTGGTGCATATGGAACCTGTTAGACCTTATCCTAAACCTTAACTTCTTATATTTCGATATCTGCTTCTTAATACCATAGCGTATAAAACAAATAGAAAACAAGCAATAACAAATATATCGCCATATCTAGTATAGAAGCTAAGTTCTTTCTTGGGGATAACGATCTCTTGGGTATCATAGCCGCTAATAAATATATTCCTGCCTAATTCATCTTGAACCAGAGAAATAATCCCACCTGTCGGTGCAATAAACCCTGAGATTCCTGTATTGGCAGCGCGAACCAAAAATAGGCGATTCTCTACAGCCCTAAAGACAGAAGCCTGAAGATGCTGGTAGGGTGAAGATGTTTTTTGAAACCAGGCATCATTAGTAATATTGATGATAAAATCAGCGCCCCTCCTGGAAAACCCCCTTGAAAGCCCAGGAAACAAGTCCTCAAAGCAAATTAATACCCCAAAATTATTTGGCCTGCCTACCGACCAGGCAGGGATTTTAAAAATAGTATATTCTCTACCGGGGGTAAAATCACCGATGGGCACAACTGTCTCCAAAAACGTAAGGGTTTTTCTTAAGGGTATGTATTCACCAAAAGGCACAAGATGGAGCTTATCGTATGTATCCAATAACTTACCTTCGGAAGAAATCAGGAGAGCGCTATTATAATATAGATTATTCCTGCGGGTGGCGGCACCTAAAAGTATGGGCGTTTTAATTTCTTTTACAAAGCCTTTGACTCTTTCATAAAACACCGGCTCCTCTTCCAAGACCGCTGGTATCGTGGCCTCAGGCCAGACCACCAAATCAGGACTATCTTTTATTGCCTGTCTGGTTAAAGTGAGGTATCTGTCAATTATAGAATCTTTTAACCTCGCGTCCCATTTTAGTTCTTGGGGTATGTTGCCTTGAATAACAGAAATTCTAATTAGTGTTTGGTATTTAGTGTTTGATGTTTGATGGAGCTTATAATATCCGTAAGACAAAACAATAAATACACATAATATAGGAAATAAAAATCTTTTTATTCTACTGACAACTGACAACTCCTGCCTGTCGCCCGCCTGCCGACGAGGCAGGGCAGGCAAAGGACAACTGACAACTGAATAAATCGCTACATTAATCATCATTATCAAAAACGAAACCCCCCAGACACCCGTAATATCAGCTATCTGTATAACCGGTAAATTTAGATACTGGCAATAACCTAAAAGCGCCCAAGGGAAACCACTCAATAGATGGCTACGCAGATATTCTAAAAGAACCCACAGGGAAGGTATAAATAACAAGTTCATCGTTGAAGGTTTATAGTCAATAGTTGAAATAATGAATCCGAAGATACCAAAATATAACGCTAAATATAAAACGAGTAAAATCATCCCGGGTAATGTAACATGGACTAACCAATAGATAATCCCCAGCCAGAAAATAATTCCCGTTAGATAAGAAAGCAAAAATGCCTTAATCTTAGGTTTATCTCTGATGGCAAGAAATAAAGGCACAAACCCAACCCAGGCCAAAAATTCGAAATTAAATCTAGGAAAGGATAGGATTAATAAAAAGGCGGATAATATACAGAGAGATATTTCTTTTCTCACAACCAATATTATTTTCCGCAACATTTTTTATATTTCTTTTTTGAACCGCACGGGCAGGGGTCATTACGACCGACTTTGGGTTGAGGCTTATGGCCAGGAGAAGTTGCAGTTAAGGGGGGGTCAAGGCGAGGGTCACGCATTACTAACGGTTCTTCGGCAGGTTTTTCAAAACGTTCGACTTCAGGATGCACAAACCTCTGCGATAGATCGCTAAAAACTCCTTTGAATCTTTCTGGCTTTACCGGCTGTATCTTAAAGATAACCTCAACCGCTTCTTCTTCAATACTGGAAATCATCTGACTAAAAGTATCAAATGCCTCGCGTTTATATTCTACCAGAGGGTCGCGCTGGCCATAGGCGCGCAATCCGATGCCTTCGCGTAGATTATCCATGGCATATAAATGATCCTTCCATTTGCTATCAATTATCTGCAAAAACACCATACGCTCTAGATGGCGCATCAGATCTGCTCCCACAGATTTCTCTTTTTCTTCATAAGCCGCAACTATTTTATGATATAAATCTTGTTTTATCCTCTCCTTGTCTGCATCTTGTATTACGGAATTATCAAGCTGCAGGCCAAATTTTAATCTTATTGCGTTTATTAACCCGCTCCTATCTAAATCTTCTGGGCCAATATTATCACTAATATGGGCGGTCAAGATATCATTGATGACGCCATCCAGTGTTTCTAAGATCTCTTCCTTCAAGGAACAGCCGTCTAAAATCTGCCGGCGCTGCCTATAGATTACTTCTCTCTGTTTATTCATCACATTATCGTATTCCAGGAGTTGTTTTCTAATCTCAAAATTATGCTGCTCTACGCGCCTCTGCGCAATCTCAATGGATTTTGTTATCCAGGGATGCTCGATTACCTGGCCTTCCTCTAAACCTATCTTGTCCATAATCCCTACCAGCCTATCCGAACCAAACAAGCGCATCAGGTCATCCCCCAAAGAAACATAGAATCTGGAGGAACCCGGATCTCCCTGTCGACCCGAACGGCCGCGTAGCTGATTATCAATACGCCGCGCATCATGCCTTTCTGTACCGATAATATGTAAACCACCTAATGCCACAATCTTCTTATGTTCTGCATCGGTTTCTTTCTTAAATTTCTCTAACCACTCTTTATGCTTCTCTTGATAATCAGAGTCATCAGCTATTGACTTCTGCTGTATGAGATTCTTGGCTATATATTCCGGATTACCGCCTAATAAAATATCTGTACCTCTACCTGCCATATTGGTAGCAATAGTTATAGCTTTATATCTGCCTGCCTGGGCAATAATCTGGGCTTCCATCTCGTGATATTTAGCATTGAGCACCTGATGTGTGATGCCTTGCCTTTTTAACATCTCAGAAAGCTGCTCTGATTTATTTATAGAAATAGTGCCGACAAGCACAGGCCTGCCGAGATTATAAAGTTCAATAATTTCCTTAACTACGGCATTAAATTTTTCTTTTTCCGTCTTATAGATACAATCAGGATAGTTTGTACGGATAAGGGGCCTATTAGTAGGAATGACCACTACATCCAGCTGATATATACCTTTGAGTTCATTGGCTTCAGTAAAAGCAGTGCCGGTCATCCCGGCCAACTTTTCATACATCCGAAAATAATTCTGAAAGGTTACAGTAGCTAAAGTCTGATTTTCACGTTCTATCTTAATGCCCTCCCTGGCCTCAACCGCCTGGTGCAGACCGTCTGACCAACGTCTCCCCGGCATCATCCGACCGGTAAATTCATCCACAATAATCACCTGACCCTCTTTTAAGACATAATCAACATCGCGCTGGAAAAATTCCTTTGCCCGTAAGGCCTGGATAGTTTGATGCCGGTATTCAATGGTCTCTATATTATGCAGGCTTTCTACTCCCCATAGACGCGTTGCCTTTGCCTCTCCTTCATCAGTCAAAGCAATGGTCTGCGCTTTTTCATCGGCGATATAATCAAAGCCGGAAGTCAAATCTTCTCCTTTATATTTTGCATCTATCTCATCCCTTTCGGTAATACGTTTACCTTTGAGTTCATCGGCGATTTTCCTGGCAGAGTAATACTTCTCTGTAGCCTCCTCTGCCGGCCCTGAGATAATCAAAGGTGTGCGCGCCTCATCAATTAAAATAGAATCAACCTCATCCACAATGGCATAATAAAAAGGCCTTTGCGCCAGATCCTTCAGGTCATACTTCATATTATCGCGCAGGTAATCAAAACCGAATTCGTTATTCGTGCCATAGGTAATATCGCAGGCATAGGCATGTCTTCTTTCTTCGTCAGACATCTCATGCTGTATTGCGCCTACTGTTAACCCTAAAAATTCATAAATAGGCCCCATCCATTCTCGGTCTCTGCGGGCAAGATAATCATTAACGGTGATAATGTGCACCCCCCGACCCAAAAGTGCATTAAGGTATGCGGGTAGGGTTGCTGCCAGCGTCTTACCTTCACCGGTAGCCATCTCTGCAGCCTTGCCTTCATGCAAGACAACACCACCGGCAATCTGAACATCAAAATGCCTCAGGCCGATTGTACGACGGCCCGCCTCTCTTACCACAGCAAAACCTTCAGGCAGTATATCAGCGAAGATTTTATTCCTGGCAATTTTCAATCTTTCCTTTATCTTGTCTTTTTCTTCCGGGATAGCCACTGAAAATAAGGCCTCTTCTAACCCCTCTATCCCAGATGCATATTCTTTAGCCTTTTTAAAAATATGCTCCCTGAACTCCTCTGTTTTGCTTCTTAATTGAACATCGGAAAGGCTACTGATCTTAGGCTCTAAGACATTTACTGTATCTACTATCTCGGCCAATTCTAACATCTTATTCATTGAAGAAAGAGGCAAATCGGGATGTAAAACGATATTCACCGCGGGAAATCTCTTATTTAGGCGATTCTGTTTCTGTTTTAGTAATTGCCTTCTGATAAAACCTAACATATTTTATTTAACCTGTTTTCTAAGATAGGCTTCAATGAATCCATCAATACCGCCATCCATTATCTTTGAGATATTGCCACTTTCATAATCTGTACGATGGTCTTTTACCAGACTATAAGGGTGCATTACATAAGAACGGATTTGGCTTCCCCATTCAATCTTTTTTTTCTTGACCTTAGAATGTTTGGCTATCTCTTCTTCCCTTTTTGTCCTCTCTACTTCATAAAGCCGCGCCTTCAATATCTTTAAGGCCGTCTGTTTATTCTGGTATTGAGAACGTTCATTCTGACACTGCACCACAATCCCGGTAGGCAGATGCGTAATCCTTATTGCAGTATCAGACTTCTGCATATGCTGCCCCCCTGGCCCGGAGGCACGAAATGTATCTATCGCTAATGCCTTATCTTCAATATTTATCTGGAGTTCTTCCTGAATTTCTGGGATTACATCTACTGAGGCAAAAGAGGTATGGCGACGTTTGTTAGCATCAAAAGGAGAGATACGCACCAGGCGATGCACGCCCCTTTCTGTCTTTAGATGCCCGTAGGCATACTCCCCCTCAATGAAAATGGTTACATTCTTAATCCCTGCCTCCTCACCAAAGAGTACATCAATCATCTTAGTGTTGTAACCCTTGCCTTCTGCCCAACGCCTGTACATGCGCAGAAGCATGCTTGCCCAATCGCAGGCCTCTGTTCCTCCTGCACCTGCATTTATACTTAAGATGGCATTGTTCTTATCGAATTCCTCACTTAAAAGGGCTTGGAATTCAAGGCGATCAACCTTGTTTAAAAGAACATCGATGTTTTTGGTTAAATCAATAATCAAATCTTTATCTTGCTCTCTTAAAATATCAGCTAGTTCTTTTAATTCTTGATACTTACCGAAGGCATTATCCCAAGGCTGGAGGCTGGATTTTAAAGACTTTAATCGTTTGACTATTTTAGTAGAATTCTCCGAATCGCTCCAGAATCCGGCAACAGACATCTGAAGCGATAATTCTGCGATTTGCCTCTTTTTCTCTTCTACGTCAAAGATAACCTCTTAGATTTTGCAGGTGGGTATATATTGATGCGAGTTTTGACTTTATATCTTCTAACATAATCTGGCCTCCTTAAAGATAATCTGGTTACATTCTCTTGATGCCTCTTAAGGCTAAGGTAAATTCATCTTTATTGTCTGAAAAAATCGCTGCATCTTCTTCATTTATCTTGCCTTCCTGAACTAATTTCACCAAGGATTGGTTAAAGGAGCGCATTCCAAACACCTCGCCATCCTCTATAAATTGGAGTATCTCCCAAGTCTTATCTTCCCTGATCAGCCGGCTTATGGTGGGAGTATGAAGCATAACTTCATAGGCGGGTATCCGACCAGCCTTATCCTTAAAAGACACCAGTCTTAAAGATATCACTCCCTTTAATAAAGAAGACAGCTGGTTGCGTATCTGTGGGTGCTGATGCGGGGGAAAGAAATTAATAATCCTTTCTACGGTTTGGGCGGCGTTTATGGTGTGTAAGGTACTTAAAACCAATACCCCTGTCTCTGCAGCAGTTAAGGCCGCAGACATCGTTTCAAGGTCTCTGATATTACCGATATATATAACATCCGGACTCTGTAAATTAAAGGCACGCAGCGCTACTGCATAGGAAGAGACATCAAGCCCCAATTCTCTCTGGTTAATAATAGAATTTCTATCTTTAAAGGTAAATTCAATGGGCTCCTCAACTGTTAAAATATGCTTATTACTATGAGTATTAATATACTCAATCATACTGGCAATAGTGGTAGATTTTCCGCTACCTGCGCTTCCAGTTAAAAGCACCAAACCCTTTGTTTCCATAGATAATTTTTCTAATACATCAACGGGCAGACTAAGCTCCTGGAATGTCTGAATATCAGAGCGGATATTTCTCACCACCAATGCCGGCCAATTACGCTGCATAAAGATACTGATACGAAAACGATGGTCAAGCTCTGGGATATATACCCCGAAATCTACATCTAAATTCCTCTGGAAAAAATCCCTTAATTCATTTGAGGTCAGTCTTTTTACAGATTCGTTAACCTCATCCAACCCTATAATTTTTTCATCTACAGGAACAACCTTGCCATCAATGCGCATACGCACATTTGAGCCAGCCCTGTAGAACATATCTGAGGCATTTTTCTCAATCATTATTTTTAGATACTTTTTTATATCCATCTTTCTCCTCCTTAAATGAGCGCCGCCGCATTCTTGCAGAATGCAAGAGGCGGGCCGAACTTATATTATATCACAAATTCTTTTATTCTTTTCTCTAAATTTAAAAGCCTTCTCTTCATCTTCTTGCCAAATATGTAACCTCCTAAGTCCCCGTTAGAGCAAATTACTCTATGACAGGGAATAAATAAAGGATAAGGGTTATTTTTGAGAACCTGGCCTATTGCGCGCGTGGCAGAAGGATTACCAACTCTACTGGCCACCCATTTGTAGGTACGCACCTCACCCAGCGGTATACTCAATACAACTTTATAGGCTTTCTTTGCCAGAGAAGTCATCTTCCCAGAATATTCTTTCTCCTCAAGAGATGATGATAGGCAAGGGCAAACCTATGTGCCTCATCCCGGATTCTACGGATAAGGTTTAATGCCGGAATATCTGAATTTAATCTTACCGGTTTAGGGGTATTCTTGATATACATATTTTCCTTATCTTTGGCTATGCTCAATAGAGGAATATCTAATCTCAATTTTTTCATCTCTTTATCTGCTACCATAAGATGAGACCTCCCCCCATCGACGATGATTAGGCCTGGAAGAGATAAATTTTCTTTTAGCGCTCTACTATACCGCCTCTGGATCACTTCTTTAAGCATCCTATAATCATCTATACCTCTAAAGGTCTTGATCCGAAAACGCCGATAATTGCTTTTATCGGGCAGCCCCTTATAAAAACTTACCATTGCTCCAGTTGCCTCCTTGCCGGATATATTGGAGATATCAAAGGCCTCTATCCTTAAAGGAACCTTATTCAAATGAGCCAGATTCTTCAAGTCCTCTAACTCATCTACAGTGCACATAGGCGCCTTTGTCTGCTGAATTACCCCTAAGGCACTTATCTGGTCCCTAAGTCTGGCTGCAGCTTCAAATCTTCTTTCTTGCGCACATCTTTTCATTTCTTTAGCAAGCATATCTATTAGTTCTGAATAGCGGGATTCTAAAAAGAACTTAATCCGCCCAATGATCTCTTGATATTGCTTTTTACTAATCTCTCCAACGCAAGGAGCAGGGCAAAGTTTCAACCGATAATAAAGACAGGGCCTTTTAGGCATAACCCGGCAACTGCGAAAAGTAAAGGCCCTACGGATGGTTTTTAAGGCCTTTCTTAACAATTTTGCATTAGTATAAGGACCAAAGTATGTAGCGCTATCCTTAATCTTTACTTTTTTCTTTCTGCAGATGTATACAACTGCAGAATCCTCATTTGTAATCCTAATAAAAGGAAAGGACTTATCATCCCTAAGACTGATATTATAAGGGGGTAAATTTTCTTTGATGAGCGAGGCCTCTAAAAGCTGGGCCTGGCTTTCTGAAGGAGATAGTATATATTCTATATCGGCTACCTTCTCAAGAAGCACTTGAGTTTTAGCGCAAAGATAGCGGCTAAAGTAAGACTGCAGGCGTTTCTTTAAAGACTTGGCCTTGCCAATATAAAGAACCCGCCCTCCTTTATCCTTAAATATGTATACCCCGGCCGCCTCAGGTAAACCAGCAACTTTATTTTTTAATTCCTCTTTCTCTTTACCAACCACTGCCATAACTCCTGTATCTCAGGGACCCTAAAAATAAAACAAAAGATAACATAAGATATTAACCCTGCAAGGATGGGAATCCCAAGATTGATTATTCTATCTAGAATACTAACATCTAAAGCGATATTATTCTTAGATAAAGAATAGCAAACCATGCCCATACAAAGTCCTGCTATAAGAATCCGCAAAAAAGAGGACAGTATCGGTTTTAGGTCAAAATCCTTAAGCCTGGTCTTTAATATAAAGAAGAGGATCAAGCAGGTATTAATCCCGGATATGGAAGTAGCCAAGGCCAATCCATTTAATTTCAGGGGAAACATCAGGATGACATTTAAAATAATATTTACAATCAAGGCAAAAAAGGAGACCTTGGCAGGCGTCCAGGTATCCTTTAAGGCGAAGAAACAGGACTGTAGTATCTTGGTGAGGCCATAGCTAAATAAGCCTATACTGTAGAAAAATAAGACATTTGCGGTCGTCTCTATAGAATAGAGATCAAATCTGCCTCCCC
This sequence comes from Candidatus Omnitrophota bacterium, assembly GCA_018895075.1. Taxonomy (GTDB): domain Bacteria; phylum Omnitrophota; class Gorgyraeia; order Gygaellales; family Profunditerraquicolaceae; genus JAHIOW01. The sequence goes on from JAHIOW010000057.1 coordinate 12,753, forward strand.
CAAACAGGGCTGCAATAATGGGTCTTGATAAAACCATAAGCCCTATAGAGCTGGGTATCATTACCAAGAATGTTACACGCAAGGCAAAAGAAAGTGTCTGTTTTAAATTATCGTAATTATCCTCTAAGGCCTGAATGGAAAGAGTAGGCAATATTGCCTGGGAAAGCGCATTGCTAAAAATTCCGATAGGAAAGAGAATCAATCTATAGGCAAAATATAAGGCTGCTACCCCACCTTCTCCGACAATAGAAGCCAAAGAGCCAAATATGGAATCCAGAAAGTTATTCAACTGATAGATTGCCGAACTAAAAAGCCGCGGCACCATTAATAATCCGATAGCCTTTGCTGCGGGGTGTCGAAAACGTTTGGGGAATTGAAACCTGAATCCTTTCTGATAAAGAACCGGGATTTGCACCAATAATTGCAAAAATCCCCCCACCAATATCCCAGTGGCCAGACCTTTTATTCTTTCTCCAAACATAAGAGCAAAAACAATGATAGAGATATTCAAAAGGCAAGGTGCAAATGCCGGAATACTAAAATGCTTTAGGGAATGTAGTATTCCTATAGCATATGCTGTCAGGCTGATTAATAAAAGATAGGGAAAGATAGTGCGGGTTAGTTTAATGGTAACTGCTAATTTGTAAGGATCTAAAACAAACCCCGGCGCAATAAGGCGCACCAGGGTCCCAGAGAAGATTATCCCCAGGATTGTAATAGTGCCCACCACAATTAACAAAAGATTCAAGACCACATTTGCTAATTCCCAAAATTCTTGCCTCGTATGTTTAACTGTATATTCGCTGAATACCGGGACAAAGGCAGCATTGGTTGCGCCTTCTCCGACTAAATCGCGAAATAAATTGGGAATTTTAAAAGCAACTACAAACGCCTGCGCATAGACATATATTCCAAATAATCTGGCAATAACTATATCGCGGATAAAACCTAATAGGCGGGAACAAAGAGTGCCCAGGCTGATGATGCCGGTAGAACGAACAATAGATTTATTGGTTAACATATTGACACGTTTATTTAATTGTGTTATAGTGAAACATATAAAAATAAAGAGGAAATGACATGCCTAGACGCAGAAGTGCTTTAAAAAGATTACGTGTAGATAAAAAAAGACGCCTGCACAATCTAAAGATAAAACAACAACTTAAAAAGACGATCAAGAAGTTTCGGGCGCTATTGTCGGCTAAGAATAGTGGCGAAGCTAAGGCGCTCTTGAGCAAAGTTTATTCTCTGCTGGATAAAGCAGCCAAAAAAAATATTATCCCTGCGAATACAGCCAGCCGAAAAAAATCCCGCCTGGCCAAGAGCCTACTTAAGAACTACACAACCTAACCACAAGTTTTTCTAAAGCAAAACCCGGCTTAAGCCTGCCTGTTTTGATATCAAGATCGCAATCAAGCAGGAGCCTGATGTTTTTTCTTGTTTCCAAGGCAGCAGCGAAATTTCTCTGGCAACTATACCTTAATCCTCCTAAAATCCGTTCTGGCCTTTCTCCGTTTTGAAGAAGCTGGCTGAGTATCTTAAGAGCATAGTCTGTTCTTTTTAATTCTATCTGCCGGTTTAAAGTAAATGTATCCAAAGGCACAGGCTCTCTAAAGCGGTAAATCTTAGCGTGCCTTGCAAGTTGCCTTATAAATTCATCGCTAGATTTGATACGGCCTGTCTTGTCTTTTTGTTTTAGAGACGCGTAATCTATATCTAAAATTAAAATTATCTTAGGCTCGGGGGTTTTTACATATTTAAGGATAAAATTCTTCACAACTTCTTTTAACTCTTGCGCATCTTTTATCAAGACCATCCTTTTTTTTGCCTTTACAGGAAGCGATAAAAGTCTTTCCTGAAGGCTTAAGAGGTTTAATTCCTTGGCATATAATATATCAAAGTTAAATTGCGCTGTTTCTTTTGCCAGGTATTCTTGTTTTAGGCTTTTGAGTTTTATATTTTTGGCAGGGGCGTCTTGGCCGACGAATAGATATACCATCTTAAATATTCAAATACCGAATAATTACCAGTCTTCAACTGTGCGTTCAACAATCCTGCGCGCTAAATCGCTTATGGCATCCGGGATAGCCTGCGTATCGGTCTTAGTAGTCACGCCAACCGTAGTACAATAGCTAGTAAAATAAGTAAAGTCGCCGGTAAAATTGATTTCTTCCCAGACTAGCTTATTTTCTCGATTATCCCAGAGGCTGATATTTACTACCAGATTAAGCCGATATTCTTCGACTTCATCGCTATCTGTATATCTCAAGGGGTCACGCCGGAACTCCACCAACTCACCCTTCAAAACCAAATCCGCAGACTCTTTTGTTGCCGGCCTTAAGTTTCCATCCCAAAGATATTGATTTATAACCGATTTGGTGATATCCGTCTCTAACATTGGTTTATAAATTTTATATTTACTTGCGGCATCGGCTTCTCTGGTAATATCTATTTTATTGACAAAAGGTCCTACATATATTGTCTTAAATTTATCCGAGATCATCGACCTGGTAGTATAACCGCAACCCCATATGGCATATGGCATATAGCATATAGCTAATAGCAATAGGACCCGTTTAAACAATTTGCGATAAGCGAATTGCGATAAGCGACTTTTCATTTCTTCTTCTCCATTATTTGCAATCTTTCTAAGGCCTTTGCCGCCCAGATGCTATTAGAATAGGTATTAATTATACCGTTGTAGTAAACCTTTGCCGCTTCATCTGCCTTTTGTTTCTCATAGAACCGACCGATATTATAGTTACTTTCTGCCTCTTTTTCCTTCAGTTGCGCAATATTTTTTTTGGCATCACCGGACAAATCTGCATAGGGATGTTCATCAATAAATGTTTCAAACCTCTCTTTTGCCTCTTTGGTTGCCCCCTGGTCATAATCCGGACTGCGGGATACAGCTGCGCGACAAGAGGCAATCTGAAACTTTGCTGCCTCTACCCATTCACTATCAGGGTAATTAGAAATTACTTTATTAAAGGCCTCTTCTGCCTCATAGTATCTAGCCAGGCCTTTTAATACTAAGCCTAATTTATACTGAGCAGACGAGGCCAATGATCCGTAGGTTGAGTTCTCAATCACCGTAGTAAATATTTCAATAGACGGGTTCTCAATGGGCAAGGTTATTCCCTTGGTTTTACGGCTCTGGCCTCCCATAAACTTCTCCGCAATCTTATATTCACGTTCGATAATCTCTTGAATCCTCTCTGAGAAAGGATATTTATCAATAACCTTTTGATATTCCTGGTATGCCCCGTATAAATTACCTTGCGCCTCTGCTATTAGCCCTAGATAATACTGACTTTCTGCTGCCTCCAATGATTTAGTATAGGACTTCAGCAGCCTCCGGAAGGCATCTTTTGCCTCCTTGTAATTATTTTGGTCATACAGGCTTTTGGCAAAATCTAATTGCTCTCCTGGCGTAGATTTAACCGCGGCTTTGGGATTTGTCCATTTGCCGGTTTTGGGTGTCCAGAGCCAATAGGAATAGGCCTGGGTAACCGATAAACTAAAGAAAACCATGGTCAGGATTATAAGTATGCGTCTCATAGTAGTTTAAATTTAACATAGATAGTGGATTTTGTCAACCCCGCCTTTTCTAACCTTAAGGATTGCCAGAAAACAAAAAAGGCAGGATTATAGGTAAAAATAGGCAAAAGGAAGCTGATTGAAAAACTCAATTATAGATATCAGTAACACAAGAGTAAAATTTGCGGTAGCTGAAAACAGAGGCGTAATGAGCGGCAATAAAATCCCTGTTAATACCAGGATAATACCCATGGATATAACTATAGCAATAAAAGGCACAATCACCATATTCGCCAATACAGTTACGGGGCTGATAATCCTAAAATAATACGCGATGATTACCCCCAAACCTAACCAGACACTCAATGATACAGAGAATGTATCTATGATTAATCTTACGAACCTAAATTTATAATACCTGCACAAAAACAGGCCCTTGATTCGGGGATAGATATAGATTATTGAAAGCAGGCTGAGGAAAGAAAGCTTAAAGCCTAAATTAAAAAGTTGATGCGGATTTATGATTAAGATAACCAAGGCGGCTAAGGCAAGGGAATAAGAGATATTTACCTCTCTTTTCAAGAAAAATCCCCCCAATAAAATAATAGCCATTACAGTAGCGCGGATTACGGAAGGCCTGGCACCAGTTAAAATAGCATAAAAAATAAGACATAATATAACTATTATATAACAGCTGCGGCGTTTCATGCCTAATGCCTTGAGGAATAGAATGAGTGTAAAAACTATTACCCCCACGTGTAAGCCGCTAACCGCCAAGATATGCGCAGTCCCCGTTTGCATAAATAGGCGCTTTAAATAAGGGCTAAGCCGGCTTCTATCTCCTAAGATTATGGCTGTGAAGATCCCGGCGGGCGTTGGAGGCAAATACTTAAAATATATGCCCTCAGCTACACCCCTTATTTTATAGGCTAAGGTTTTTAAGGGGTCGGCTTTGCCCATCCCCAGATATTCTATTGGCCTATCAGAACTGACTCTAAGAATCGCGTATATCTTTTGTGCCTTAAGATAATCCCGATAGGAAGCTCTATTATTGCTGCCCCTATAGGGCCTGGAAAGCTTTCCCTTTGAAATAATCCTCTGGCCATAAGATATAGTTTCTGGACGATATACCCTGGCCAGGACCCTGCCGGTTACTCCGTAGACCTTATTGCCTAAGGATAGTTCCTCCGCTGCCAAGACAAAACTGGTATAGCGATTACCTGTCTGAGGATATCCGTCTACTATACCTTTGAGGAGGACAATCTGAGGCCTATAAGAAGTAAAGTTTGATATATGGGAAGGGGCGAGTATATAAGAATTTTTTAGGATCAAACCCCCAAAAGAGATTCCTAATATTAATAATAACCATGCGCATAGTTGTTTTTTTAAAAAAACTAAGCTCAAGATAACCAGGGCCCAAGAAGCTGTATATAAAACCATAAACGGGATATACCAAATTTTAACCAGACATATCCCCAGACAGAAACATAAGCTGAATAGAGGCAGAAAATCTAACTTTCTAAATTCTTTTTTAATATCCAAGGAAAAAATAATCCTTTAGAGACTTGTATTTAGAATTACCTATGCCTTTTATCTTTTTTAATTCTTCTCTATCCTTGAAACCGCCATGCTCTCTGCGATATTCGATGATACGGCAAGCCATCTTCTCTCCTATGCCGGGGATACCTATTAATACCTCTTTATCGGCTTTATTAAGATCGGCCTTGCCAATATCTTGATTAAGATATGCGATAAATTTAACATGGGAGCATCTTTTAACCAAAAAATTTATTCCTATACCTAACAATATCGCGCTGGTCAGAAATAAAATAACTTGGCGTTCCTGTGGGGTAAGATTGAACATAAGAATCCCTGCCGGCAGGCAGGCCTCCTTCTGCTGTAATAGACGCAAAAGGAGGGTAAATCTAACTAGATATTTATATGACTAGATTGACGAGCTTTTTGGGGACGAGGATAAAGTTTTTGATGGGCCTCTCTTGAATCCAGGGTTTTAATTTTTTATCGGCGAGCACAATCTCTTTCAGTCTATCTTCGTTTATATCAACAGGGACCTCTATCTTAGAGCGTAATTTACCATTAATCTGAATGACCATGGTAATAACTTCCTCTTCTAGGAATCTGGCCTCATATTTGGGCCAGTTTGTCTTAAAAATGCTTTCTTTATGCCCCAATCTTAGCCACATCTCCTCAGCCAGATGGGGGGCAATTGGCGCAAGCAATATCACTACGGTTTTAACTGCCGCGGTTATATCAGTATTTAAATTTTGATAAATCTCATTAACCAGTTCCATAATCCTGGATATAGCGGTGTTAAGCTTAAAACTTTCTAAATCCCGGGTAACTTCTTTTATGGTCTTATGCATTCTTTTCTCTAAGCCAGGATTAAATGTTTTGGATTTTGATTTCTTGGGTATAAGCGTAAGCATACGCCAAACCCGATTTAAAAATCTGAATGCGCCTTCGATATTCTGCTGGGACCACTCCATCTCCACTTCCGGGGGTGCGGCAAATAATATGTATAATCTTAAGGTATCTGCTCCGTATTTTTTAATAATGGGATCCGGGTCAACAATATTGCCGCGCGACTTAGACATAACCTCCCCGTCCTTTAAAACCATCCCCTGGGTAAGTAATCTTATGAAGGGCTCATCGAAATCCAACAACCCCAAATCTCTTAAGAATTTTGTAAAGAATCTGGAATACAAAAGGTGCATAATGGCGTGTTCTATACCCCCGATATACTGGTCCACCGGCATCCAATAAGCCACCTCTTGCTTATCAAAAGGATATTGAGTAAATCTCGGAGAACAAAATCTTAAAAAATACCAGGAGGAATCAATAAAAGTAGCCATAGTGTCAGTTTCCCGGCGTGCCCTTGAGTGGCATTTAGGACATTTTGTCCTGACAAAACTGTCCACGTAAGAAAGCGGGCTACCACCGCAACCAGAAATCTTAACCTTTTGCGGCAATTTAACCGGTAGGTCGTCTTCGGGTACAGGCACGATCCCGCATCTATCGCAGTAGACTATTGGTATAGGCGTGCCCCAGTAGCGCTGGCGCGAGATAAGCCAATCGCGTAACCGCCAATATACCTGACTCTTGCCTATACCCACTTCCTCCATCCATGCGGCAATCTTGATTTTGGCTTGCTCATTGGTTAAACCATCAAACTGTCCGGAATTAACCTGTATCCCTGGGCCCTCGCAGGCCTCAGTCATTTGGTTTGGAGTTTGGATCCTGGAGCCTGGAGCTTGGATTACTATTCTCATTGGTAAATTATGTTCTTGAGCAAATAAAAAATCGCGTTGGTCATGGGCCGGTACAGCCATAATGGCGCCGGTCCCATATTCCAATAATACATAATCTGCAACCCAGATTGGTATCTGCTCATTATTGACCGGATTTATGGCATAACTCCCCGTAAATATACCCTCTTTTTTAACACCGCAGGCAAGGCGAAGAATCTTGCTTTCTTTGCTTACCTTATCAATAAACTCTAAAACCTCTTTTTCTTGAGGATTGCCTTTAATGATTTTTTTTACTAAAGGGTGTTCGGGAGCAAGCACTAAATAAGTTGCTCCGAATATTGTATCCTGGCGGGTAGTAAACACAGGAATTATCTCTTGTGTCTGTTTTAGTTTAAAATAAATCTGGACGCCTTCACTTTTTCCTAACCAGTTTTTCTGCATAGTGATTACACGTTCTGGCCAGTATTTAAGTTTATCCAAATCCTCTAATAGCCTTTGCTTATAGGCAGTAATCTTGATGAACCACTGCTCTAAATCTTTCTGTACAACTTCATTTTTACAACGCCAGCATTTACCGTCAATAACCTCTTCGTTGGCAAGCGTGGTTTCGCAGTCAGGGCACCAGTTAACGACTGCCTCTTTCTTATAGACAAGCCCTTTCTCATACATCTTCAAAAATATCCATTGGTTCCAGCGGTAATACTCCTGTAGACACGTGGATATTTCTCTTTCCCAGTCATAAGCAAACCCCATCTGCTTAAGTTCCCGGCGCATCCAATCAATGCAATTCATAGTCCAGGCCTGAGGATGGACCTTATTTTTTAAAGCAGCGTTCTCTGCTGGCTGGCCAAAGGCATCAAAGCCTATAGGATGAAGCACATTATAACCCTGCATCATCTTAAAACGCGCTGCTACATCACCAATGCTGTAATTACGCACATGCCCCATATGGATTTTACCCGAAGGATAAGGAAACATCTCCAGTAGATAATATTTCTTTCTCTGGGGCTGGGGCTTAACCTGAAAAATCTTCTTCCGCAACCACTTTCTCTGCCATTTTTCTTCAATCTTTTTAAAAGGGTAATTCATAAATATAATTATTCGTTTTTGCGCACCGGAATCAAGGAAACCATTGTCTCTATTCCGCGCAGTATATTTTCTATGGTGCAAGGTTTAATTAAATAGTGGTCTGCCTCTAAATTATAGCAATCTTTAACTGATTCTAACTCGCTCTTGGCGCTGATAATAATAATCGGTCTCCATTTATCTTTATATTTCCCCCTTATTTCTTTTAATACTTCTAAACCATTTAATTTAGGCAACATCAGGTCCAGAAGGATAATGTCGGGATTCTCCTGCTTTACCTTTACCAAGGCCTCTTCTCCATCCGATGCAGTAACTACCGCATACCCTTCGCTGCTGAGTCTTTTGCGCAGTGTCTCTAATACATCTTTCTCATCATCTACAACCAATAACTTATATGCCATAATGCCTCCGGAACTAATACCTTAAACTTCTCACAGTTTCTAAATTAATTTTATCAGCGCTCTCGCTATCTTTAGGGGTCTCCAGGATAAAAGGGATCTTCCTAAATTTTGGATGATTAATAATCCTCTTCATACCCTCTAAACCAATATGCCCCCTGCCAATATGTGCGTGCCGGTCGCGATGCGAACCTAGGTTATCCTTGGCATCATTCAAATGAATGAGTTTAATGAAATCTATGCCTATTAGTTTGTCTATTTCATCTAACATTGCCTCAAACCCCGGCTGGGATGCAATATCATAACCAGCCAGATAGGCATGCGCAGTATCAAAACAAAGGCCTACCCGCTCTTTATACTTTAAGCCTTGGATAATCTTCTTTTGGTGCGTAAACTTATAACCCAGCCATGAGCCAGAACCCGCGGTGTTTTCTAACAGAATACCTACTTTGCTCTGCCGGGTTCTCTCCAAGATTCTGTTGAGGGCAGCAACCAATCTTTCTATTCCCGCCTCTTCTGATGTGTTTTTATGGCTGCCCATATGCGTAACTATATAATCTACTTTTAATGCCTGAGCCTCTAATACATCTTCAATATAGGCCTGGATAGATACCTCATACAATCTGGGATTAGGAGAAGCCAGGTTTATCAAATAAGGTATATGTATAAATACAGGTTTTATCCTCGCTTTTTCCCTTCTCTTATCAAATTCCTCTACGTCTGTATTATCTAAAAAATTATCACGCCATCTTTGGGGACTGCGCGAGAATATCTGCATGGTATTGCAGCCTAATACCTGCGCGCGTTCAACTGCCTCATAGATCCTGCCTTCTGTGGAAACATGGACTCCTAAGAGCATATGGCCTAAATTATATCTTAAATCCGTCTTTTATTTTGGTGGAGCTGGAGGGATTTGAACCCTCGGCCCTTTGCGTGCCACGCAAATGCTCTCCCGCTGAGCTACAGCCCCATTTTTTTCTATTCTGACTGCTTCTTAAGGTATTTGCCCAAGATCGCCCAGGTCTGGCTTCCTATTACGCCATCGGCAGTTAACCCGTGCGCCTCCTGAAATTTCATTATCGCTTCCTTGGTATCTGAACCTATCTGACCGTCAATCTCGCCCTGATAGAAGTTGGCATTCTTTAAGGCAGTTTGAATTTCAGCGGCTGTGGGCATCTTTATCACCACCTGCTCCAATGCCATAAGCTTCTCTTTCAAGCTTAGGTTCTTCTGTTGGCTTTGCTCTAATTCCTCTTCTAAAACACTGATTCTATTACGGAACCTGGAAAGCTCTAATTCCGAAACACTCTCTGTAGTAGCGCAACCTGAAAGCACCAAACCTAATATCAAGCCTATAAGTAAGCTTCTATGCATATTTATCCTCCTGGTTAAGCTTTATATTATACATTATTTCTCTACAATTGACAAATAAGATTTAGGATGT